>JAOZQX010000072.1 GCA_029931995.1 Bacteroidales bacterium | reverse complement strand
GCTTGTGTTTCAGTTTGTCCAACAAACTGTATGTATTTTGGCGATTTAGATGATCCTTCAAGTGATGTTTCTAAAGCATTAAGAAACAGAAAATATAAAACATTGGCACCTGAAGCTGGTACAAAACCTCAAATTTTTTATTTGACTTAAAAAACTAATTATATACACATGAAAGAAGAAATTTTTGTTAGCGGTAGGAATATCCCCAATATTGATCCTTATTTACATATTTGGCATTGGCAAATTCCAGTCTATCTTTTTCTGGGAGGTTTAGCAGCCGGAATTATGTTCTTCGCAGCTTTATATACCATCTTAGGTAAAGAAAAAGAAATGCCAACAACCGTAAAATGGGCAACTTTTTTAGTGCCTGTTGCACTGATTTTAGGCTTATTTTTCTTGTTTCTTGACTTGAAACATCAATTGTATTTCTGGCGATTATATACCACCTTTCGCATCGAATCACCGATGTCGTGGGGAGCATGGGTATTAATGCTGATTACTCCATTATCGATGGTTTGGGTAGCTACTTATATAAAAGAGTTGATTCCTAATTGGGATTGGAAATTCGAGATTCTTAAGAAATTTGAGAAATTGGCTATTGAATATCGTAAGCCAATGGCTTGGGTATTATTAATTTTATCGGTGATTTTAGGAATTTATACAGGTATTTTGCTTTCGGCTTTTAATGCTCGTCCATTATGGAATACTTCCATCTTAGGGCCACTATTTTTAGTTTCTGGTATGTCAACAGGTGCCGCAGCCATTATGTGGATGTCGAAAGACCATTTTGAAAGAACTTTAATGAGTAAAATTGATTTGATTCTTATTGGAGTTGAACTATTCTTTATCGTCCATCTTTTCATGGGATTTATGGCAAGCTCTGCTGTGCAAATTCAGGCAGCTGAATTATTCCTTGGTGGACAATTTACTGTTTCGTTTTGGGCTTTTGTAGTGATTTTAGGACTTGTTTTCCCAGCGATATTAGAGATCTTAGAATTAAGAGGATATAAAATTCCTGTGGCTATTCCTGCAGTTTTGATCTTGTTTGGTGGATTGATGTTCCGTTTTATCATGGTTGAGGCAGGGCAAATTACTCGTTACCTTTATTAATTAGAGAAAAATAATAATTATGACAGATCGTAGTAAAAAATATTTCAATCCTTATTTTGGAGGAGTCATGGTAGGTCTTTTAATGCTTCTGACCTTTTATATTACAGGACGTGGCTTAGGTGCTAGTGGTGCAGTAAAAAATACGGTAGTAACTGCTATGCATTCAATTGCTCCAGAACACACAGAAGAATCAACCTATATGAGTCGTTTTCTAAGTGATGACGAACATCCAATGAATAATTGGCTGGTATTTGAAGTTTTAGGAGTTATAGCTGGAGCCTTTCTTTCAGGTTCTTTAGCCGGACGTTTAAAACTTAAAGTAGAACATTCTCCAAAAATTACTTCGCGTCGTCGGTTGGTTTTTGCGTTATTGGGTGGATTGCTCTTTGGGATTGGTTCACAATTAGGCAGGGGCTGTACTAGTGGAGCTGCATTAAGTGGAATGGCTTCATTATCTACTGCAGGTTTTATCTCAATGATGAGCATTTTTGGAACTGCATTTATTGCAGCTTATTTCTTTAGAAAGAACTGGATTTAATTATTAATTAATTGAAAAAATATTTTTAAGATATGGGACCATTAATTCCTCAAGGTATTATTAGCGGAGAATGGAATAACGTATTTGCCTTATTGATAGGTGTTGTTTTTGGATTCTTTTTAGAAGGATCTGGATTTTCGTCTTCACGTAAGTTAGCAGGTGTTTTCTATGGCTACGACTTTATTGTGTTAAAATTTTTCTTTACAGCTGCCATTACAGCTGCTGTGGGAATGATCTATTTTGGATACGTAGGTTGGATTGATCTGGATATGATTTATGTAAATCAATCCTATGTGAGCTCACTCATTATTGGGGGAGTAATTATGGGATTAGGATTTATTATGGGTGGCTTTTGTCCGGGCACAAGTGTGTGTGGAGCGGCTATTGGGAAAATTGATGCTTGGGTATTTACAGGAGGTATGTTTATAGGAATTTTTATATTCTCAGAAGCTTTTCCTTTGTTCGAAGGATTATACAATAGCGATAATTTAGGATCTATAAAAATTTATGAAAGCCTTGGTATTTCACGTGCATTCTTCGTATTTGCACTTATACTTGTTGCTTTAGGGATGTTCTATGTTACTGGAATTATCCAAAAGAAAGTGAAAAAAGTTGAATATTAATATTAAAACTATGAACCTAAGATATATATTTTTTGCAGCATTATTAGTTGTTTTGGGAGCTGGCTTATTTTTTCTTCCTGAAAAAACGAATACCAATGAAATGGCTCCTGAGAAATTGCATGCTGAGCTTTTCGATCAAACACGTTATGTGTCAACAGACGAAGTTGCAGAACGTATCATTAATCAAGACCCTAGTCTGTTTTTGATAGATGTTCGTACGGCTGATTATTATGCTGAATATTCATTACCTGGAGCAGCTAATATTCCTCTCGAAGATTTATTATCTCCCAATTGGGAAGATTATTTAACCCAAGAATATATGGATGTTGTTTTCTTTTCAAATGGAGATATTTATGCAGAACAAGCATGGATGTTAGCAAACCGTATGGGTTATAAGAACTTTTATATCATGAAAGGTGGATTAAATTGTTGGTTTGAAACCATTATTAAACCTGTTAAACCGGAATCTACAGCCTCCAATAATGAATTTGATTTGTACAAATTCAGAAATGGAGCCAGTCAGTATTTTACCGGTGGCGAACTTATTTTATCAGAAGAAATAGTAGCCGAAGCTATTACTGTGACTCGTAAAAAGAAAAAAACTGTAGCTTCGGGCGGTTGTTAATTAATCTTATCAAAGAAATGTATTATGAAGGATACTAATATACGTACCAATCGACTTTCAATAGCTGTTTTGTTTTTTGTTGCTATTTTATTAATTGGCTTTATAACTTTGAGCAAACCTGATTTTGAATATGGGTTTACAACATCTGAAACGCTTGATCAAATTTTATCGATGGAAGATGAAATGACTCCTGATGAAGCCAAGGAAATTGTTTTTGATGAAACTCCCGGATACAAATTTATTGACATTCGTAATCCTTATGAATATGTAAAAGGAAACATTGAAGGTTCTGTAAATATTCCTTTTCAAAATTTTTTGGCAGATGAGAATACTGAATTTTTTGATGAGATGTTAGAAGACTCAATCACGCTGGTTGTTTATGGTTGGGATCAAACAGAAGCCAATAGCTCTTGGATGATTTTAAAGCAATTGGGTTATAGTAATGTGAAAATATTAATGGGTGGTTACGGATTCTATTCTGGCGAAACCTTTGACATGTATTCTGAATCAGAAATTCCTCAATACTTTGTTGAAGAACCAAAGTATAATTTCTTAGAAATTATGGAATCAATGGCAGGCGGTGCAATCATCGAAGAAACCAAAGTATACGAAAAAGTTGTTCCTGTTCGTAAAAAGAAAAAGTCTGTTGTAGAAGGCGGTTGTTAGTGTTTTAACCGAGTTTGCAAATATTTTCTAAGCGTTCGGGTTCAAGGAGGTAAATTCTTTTCCCATCAATTTTAATGATATTGTCTTTTCTGAATTCAGATAGGATTCGGATTACATTTTCTGTGGTCATTTCAATCAACTCAGCAATTTCTCTTCGCGAAATAGGTATGTCAAAATCATCTGATTGATAGATGTGATTTGAGAAATATATTAAAATATATGCAATACGTCCACGCAAATGTTTTCGATTAATTTCAAAACGAGTTTCAATAATATCGTCGTACATTTTACTCATTTTGTTCAAAATCTCAATGGCAAATTCTCCATTTCTGCTAATCACAGTTTTTAAAGCATCTAAATCAACAGAGCATACAACAGTGTCTTCTAGTGCAGTTATCGAATATTTGTATGTTGATTGGGAGAAAATACTTAATAAGCTGATAAAATCTCGGGGTTTAGCAATGCTGATAATTTGATCTTTGAATAAAGGATTTTTTTTAAAAAGCTTAACCAAACCTTTCTTTAAGTATAAAAATGATTTTATTTCGGCTCCTTCTTCACTAATGAGTTCGCCCTTTTTAAATTCAATCTCACGCTTGCTTTTGTTGATGTAATATAAATCTTCAGCATTAAGATTACCAAAAAGTAAATTTTTGTAAACACAGGTTTTGCAATGGATTGTGTTTGCTAACTCTTTCATTTATCGGGTGTTTTGAATAATATATTTAATAATTTAAATACCATGATATATATCATATATAGAAACTTGTATAGGTTCTGGTGCCTCGCTAATTTTGTTTCCTAAATATATGAGTTAATCAGATATTTAAACACAAACATACAAAATATAAAAACACATAGATAATGAAACGAGCCGATACAAAAGTTATTCTTACGATAACTCAAAACTGATTGGTGAGTTCCCTGCCCGTCCGGTCAGGCGGGCATGTGATATTAAAAATTAAACTATAAATACATGAAAAGATTATTGATCCTTGGAGCTGGTACTGGTGGTACGATAATGGCAAATAAAATGCGCAAAGTTTTAGAACGTGATGAATGGGATATTACCATTGTTGACCAACATAAAACGCATTATTACCAACCCGGATTTTTATTTATTCCTTTTGGGATGTATTCAAAACACGATGTAATTAAACCTAAGAGCGATTTTTTACCAGTTGGAGTCAATGTAATTTTTTCTAAAATTGAGAAAATTGATCCTGATAATAACTCCGTTATTCTTGATGAAGGAGTTGTATTAAATTACGATTATTTAATTATTGCTACAGGAACTCGTACAGCACCTGAAGAAACTCCCGGCTTGCAAGGAGAGTTATGGTACAAAGATATTTTTGATTTTTACACTATTGAAGGCGCCGTTGCTTTGGCCGATTATTTTAAAACCTGGAAAGGCGGAAAACTAGTTGTAAATATTGCAGAGCTTCCTTACAAATGTCCGGTTGCTCCCCTCGAATTTGTTTTCTTTGCGGATGCTTTTTTTACCGAAAGAGGAATGCGAGACAAAGTTGAAATTATTTATGTTACTCCATTACCCGGAGCATTTACAAAACCTCGTGCAACAAAAATGTTGGGCGAATTATTAAAAGAAAAAAATATCAACATTATTCCTGATTTCAATATCATGGAAGTGAATAATGAGGATAAGAAAATTGTTGATTATGCAGGCCTTGAGGTTCCTTTTGATTGTTTGGTAAGTGTGCCAACAAATATGGGCGACCCAATGATTGAGCGTAGTGGCATGGGCGATGATTTGAATTTTGTACCAACTGATAAACATACATTGCAATCGCAACGTGCCGAAAACATTTTTGTAATTGGCGATGCAGCTAATGTGCCAACATCAAAAGCAGGTTCAGTAGTTCACTTCGAGGCTGATATCTTGGAAGAAAATTTATTATGCTCGATTGAAGGTCGTCCGTTTACTGCAAAATTTGATGGACATGCTAATTGCTACATCGAAACAGGTTACGGAAAAGGTACATTGATTGATTTTAATTATGATACTGAACCACTTCCAGGCTCATTCCCATTTCCGGGAATTGGCCCATTCGGATTGTTGAAAGTATCGCGTATGAACCATTATGGTAAACTAATTTTCAGATGGATTTACTGGCATATTCTATTAAAAGGAAAAGAAATGCCTATTGACTCGGAAATGCAAATGGCCGGAAAAAAATTATAATCTGAAAAATTAATTATTTAGAAAATGGCAGATCAAAATATACAAACCCAAATTAATGAGATCAATCGCAAGCTGGATCTTGTGTTGGAGGAGGTTTACTCTCAAAAGCAAGCTCGCCAAACGGTTGAGGATTTGGTTACAGATGTCTCATTAATTGGTACAGATATGTTTAAAGCCAGCGTTGTTGAACTAGACAATGCAGGTATTGAACTGGATGGTGAGGCTGTAAAACAATTACTCTTTAAGTTTATCCGTAACATCGGAACTATTAACGAAATGTTTGAAATGTTGGAAAGTGCCAATGATTTGATGAAAGACGTTTCGCCTATCATCCGTCAGGTTGGACTAGACAGCATTCATAAAATGCACGAATTTGAGCAAAAAGGTTACTTTGATTTCATTCGTGAATTAAGCAAAATTACAGATAATGTAGTTAGTCATTTCAGCACAGAAGATGTAAGGTTGCTGGCTGATAACGTGGTTACCATATTAGAAACAATGAAGAGTTTAACTCAACCTGATATGTTGAAAGCATTGAATAATGGGTTGAATGTTTATAAAAATCTTGATACTGATAACATTCCTGAATATTCACTTTGGAAAGCATTCCGTGAAATGAAGACGCCTGAAATGAAAAAAGGTTTGGGATTCATGATAACATTCTTAAAAAATGTAGCGAAGGATAACCCTTCGAATTAAAAAAAATATTAAAATTTAAAAAAATATAAATTATGGCAACTAAGAATATTGCAGGTGTAAGTTTAGATGTAACCGAAGAAGGTTATTTGAATGACCCTTCACAATGGACCAAAGAAATTGGTGCTGAAATTGCAAAAGAAGAAGGTTTGGAACTTACCGACAAACATTACGAATTAATTGAGTTTATCAGAAATAAAGTAGAAAGTGGCGATGGGCTTACAATTCGTGGAATTGGTAAATCAGGTATTGTTGATATC
>JAOZQX010000366.1 GCA_029931995.1 Bacteroidales bacterium | reverse complement strand
TCGAGCGGATTCACCAAAAAAATAAGAACCCCATTTTTATATTTCCCGAAGGCACCCGCAGCAAAGGGCCTCAAATGGGTGTATTTAAACCCGGAAGTCTTAAACTGCTATTTTACGAAGGAGCCGATGTGTTGCCCGTTACCATAAGTGGCAGTTTTAAGTGTATGGAGTTACATCAGAATGTAAAAAGCGGTCATGTTGAAGTCTTTTATCACCCTGTTTTACACAGCTCCGATTATCATAAGGATGATTTTGATACCTTTAATAAAGACTTGCAGCGAATAATTGCAAAGCCTTTGACAATGAAAATGACATCAAAAAAAGAACTGAGTTAAAATCCGATTAATTCTTAGTCGGCAAAAACTTACTCCAAAGAAAAAATAATATCCTCATCGGCACCTGCAAGTTTTAAGGCCTCCATATTGTCAATAACTTTACCAATTTTCACGCATGGGCTCGAAGCCCGTGGAGATTTCCAATTACTAAATTGGGTATTCCCGTAAAATATAGCAATGGCAAATTTATCTTCTCCTGTAGGAGAACGCCAATAGGTTACATCACCCATTTCAAATTCGCTACGCTCGGTGTCATCATATTCGAGATCAACTCCTTTGGTGCGAAAATAAACCTCGCCTCCAATATTGTGACCAATACTATTAATTGGCATGTGCTTCACAAATTCTTTAGCAACAGGATTGCTGGTATCAATCATAACAGTGACCAGCTTGTCGGAAAATTTTAGCTGTGCTTTTATCATAAACTTGTTTTTATTCAATAAATTATTTCTATGATCATGTTTTTGAGAGGTCAAATTTGTATACGTATAAGTTATCCCCAGCAATAAAATAATTATCGACATATAAGAAAAATAATACTTTTTATAATCGGACATAAATGATCAATTTATAAAAATTAAAAGCGGAAAGTTAGAGAAAATAGAATTGGGAATTTTATATCATACCATTCTATTTTTATCATGTCATTGATACGTTTAGCGGTTTTTGGCCCGAATCTCTCGCCAATCATTTTCGCTTAAAGGAGGTGTGATTAATTCTTCTTTTTGGTGTAAGTTAATGGCTTCGGTGGCACAGCTGCTTACACACAATCCACAACCATAACAAAAGTTTACATCCACTTTGCAAATATCGTCTTCCATTTTCAGGGCATTAAACTGGCAACGTTCAATACAGGCTTCGCAGCCGGTGCAGAGGTCTTCATATACCACTGCATAAAAATCGGAACCAGCCACCGAATGTTTGATGCCATAATCGGCTATCCCACGCAAAACACCACAGGAGCAGGTGCAGCAATTGCAGATATAATTTACATCCTGCTGCGCATTATTGGTAGAATGCACCAACCCGGCCTCGCCAGCCTCTGCCAAAATTTTCAGGGCTTCTTCTTTTGTTAAGGCTCGAATATCATTGGTTCGATCAAAAGCTCCTACTTTGGGTGAAAACACCAAACAATTTTCGACCGGATGATCGCAGCCTTCGCCAATCAAATTTTTCTGTACTCGGCAAATGCAAGGCAATACGCCCCAGGCATTGGCATTATCCAAATAGCTTGAAGCCTTCTCGTAAGGCATCACATCAATATTCACAGGAATGGTTTTTTCGATGGGAATCACACGATGTACCGAAGGCTCAGCCGTCATCGATTGATGAAAACTTTCTTTATAATATTGCTCAAATAATTCGGCAAACTCTTTATCAATTTTAGCATTTTGCCGCTCATAAAAACCTACCACAAATGGAATCAAGCAAAACACCAAACCTTTATCAGCATCTTTTTTGAGTTCGATCAATCCTTTTTTCACCATCCCAATCAACATGGCTTT
>JAOZQX010000365.1 GCA_029931995.1 Bacteroidales bacterium | reverse complement strand
ACCCCTGCATGCTTAATATTTGCTTTTCGACCTGTTTAAGAGTATCATTGCTGTTTCTTATTTCATAACTTGAAGAGAATTCAGATTGAGCGTTGACTGAAATAAAAGCAAGTAAAAGCACTTTTGAAAAAATAAATTTTACACTCATGGTTTTATAAATACGTTCTTAAAACTGTAAATAAAAATATTTACAATAATTTATTTTTGGGGAGGAAATAATAAAATATCCTTATATTTAGAAGGAATGCTCAAATATAGTAAGAAAAAGTGAAACTCTTTTTATTGAATGTTAATTTATAGCAATTCTATCCATTACTTTATAAACAGGGTATGGATAATAATAGTTTCCCCATTGAGGACGTAAATAGCGGTCAAAGAAATTCCATTTCAATAAGCAATCTTCTGATTGAGGTTCCATCAAGTAAGCAAGCAAGCTGCCCAGTTTTTGAGAAGTGCGAACCAAATAAGTTCCGGTTTTAAACTCTATTGCAACCGTTCTAAAATGTCCTTTAATTGTATTTAAATAATGCCCCTGATTGATAGTGGCTTCGGGCTTTATATCCTCGAAAATAAACTCTTCAACCTTAAGTTTTGTATTCTTTTTTAAGTGCTCAACAATTATCCCATGATCCTTTAGGTTTTGAATTAGTTTCTTGTCCTGTATATTAATCAAATATGCGTATGGAAGTTGTATTTGTTTTGTTGGAATATAGTCGGCAATATAAGTATTGTAAACCGTACGTTTTACATCGGTTGGGCGGTATCGTTGCCACCCATCCTGTATGATGTATTTTTCGCCCTCAATGGCCTTAATTTTTACTTTGTAGGGAATTGGCACACCTTTATATTCAATAGCAAAAGAATCTTTAACCGGATTTAATCCCCTTTGAATACTTCTTTTATCTGCTTCAGTTATTGCTTTTTTCATCGCTTGTGTATTATCGGCAGCATAATCCAGAATTGATCGCAATAAATAATAACAGCCCATCACTCTCGATTTATAATCGGCATATACATAGTTCTCATTCAAGATCGCAAAACGATTGCGTAAACCAATATAATTTGTCATATATCGTGGAGCTGATGCATAATAAATCCAGTCGCTGTCAATATTCGCACGGTCTCTAAAATTTCCATAAAAACAATTTTCCACCTTATAAGTTTCTCGCAAATGATTAGTAACAAAAGGCATCATTTTATCACGCATATAATTAATTAAATTACGATCGCCATTTGGGTTTACCATCCAGGCAAAGGTTACCGGTTCTTCGTGGAAAGAACCGTTGGTGGTGTGGCAATCTATTGTTAAAGTAGGATCCCATTTATTGAAAATATTTTCGAGCAATCCTTTTAGTTCGGGGGTTTCTACTTTTAATCCATCGCGATTAATGTCGAGTTGTTGACCATTGTGCCGAATACCCACACCATTTTCCGGTCCGTTTTGATAAGCCCTGTTTTGTTTGCTGATTTGATCGTTCCCATCCGGATTTAAGTTAGGAACAATGATTATGATGAGATTATCGAAAATTTTCGCATCCATTTCACTAAGCAAATCTCGGGCAAGCATCAAGCTGGCTTCTTTTCCTTCCACTTCTCCGGCATGAATATTTGCTTGTATGTAAACCACCATCCGTGGGTCATTCTTCAATGCTTCTGGATTTTTAGGCATAGGTTTTGCCAACATCAGCATCGGAATTTCTTTACCGAATTCGCTGGTGGCAAGTGTCTCAATCTTTATGTATTTCGATTTATTTTTAAGCTTATCAATAAACTGCATTACTTCGCTATGCGTAGCTGTCGATTTAAAATCTGATTTCTCGGCAACGGTGAGTAATTTGTTTTCTTTG
>JAOZQX010000071.1 GCA_029931995.1 Bacteroidales bacterium | reverse complement strand
AGAGCATCATGATAGTGTTATTGATGCATTGATACAAGCTAAATACAGAGGAGTGACCAAAGTGAAGAACTAAAAAATATTTTAACCGGATATAATTCAGTTTTTGCTGCAAATTACAAAGTGCCATTTGTTCCAATGCCAATATTAAAACCCATGGGCTTTGTAAGTGCTGGCATGATGACGTTTAGTCGGTTTTTTTCGGATGAACACTTACGTATTTCTTATCCAAATATTGCAACTTGGCCAGAAAAATTATTTTTGTTAGATCGCTGTTTTATCCTTTTTAGACAGCCCCTGCCTTCGGGCAAAGACCTTGTTTTAATCAACACCCATAATTCGTATTATGTTTCTGAAGATTCATTGAGAATGCTTGAATTAAATATTTTGAAAAATAAAATGCTTCAAGAATATGAAAAAGGAAATTATGTTGTAGCTGGCGGCGATTGGAATAAATTTCCCCCACAATTTTTAAAGGTTTCACAAATTCCTACAGACTTATTACAAAATGATGTTCATTGCCTGGATTTCAATTATCTTCCCTTTGAATGGAAATTTGCTTTTAGCGCCGACACCCCAACCAACAGAGCATTAAACACTTTTTACGAAGAGGGAAAAACAAAAATTTCCACAATCGATTTTTTTGTGGTTTCGCCAAATATTAAAATTGAAAATTGCAAAACTTTTTCTTTGGGTTTTGAAAACTCAGATCATAATCCGGTAAAACTTGAATTTTCTTTAATTCAAAAATCACATTAACCAGCCTAATCTTTAAATAAATCAGCAGCAATACCGTCGGCATATAGTTTTCCTAAACGAGTCAGAGAAAGAACACTTCCTTTTTGTTTAATTCTTTGTTCGGTTATGTGTTTGGATGCTGAGCGAGCAAGATGCTCGTAAAAAGATTTACCATAGGTGTTTTTAATATGCTCAAGATTGCAACCCCAAACTGTACGAATTGAGGTCATTACATATTCGTTAAACTGTTGTGTTTTGCTTAAAATTTCTTTTTCGAATATTGCTTCTCCCTTCGTGTTTAAAATATATTTTGAAATTTGAGAAACATTCCATTGGCGCGATACCCCATTATATGAATGCGCCGAAGGTCCCAATCCCAAATAGTTGCCCCCGAGCCAATATGAACTGTTGTGTTTTGAATAATACCCCTCCTTGCTGAAGTTTGAAATTTCGTAATGAATAAAACCATGTGCCTCAGTTTGTGTGATTAATTCTTCAAAATGAATAATACTTTCAGCTTCCTTTATGGGGGGTATTTTCTTTTTCCGGATTAGGGTTTCAAGCGCAGTTTTGGGTTCAACGGTTAACGAATAGGCTGACAAATGAGCCAAATTCAGGTTGAAAAATAAGTTAAGATTCTTTTGCCATTTTTCATTAGATAAGGTTGGAATACCGTAAATCAAATCAATACTAATATTTTTAAATCCCGCATCCTGTGATTGTTTTATGGCGCATAATGCCTGTTCGGATTGATGAACTCGGTTTAAATATTTTAAGTCGTCATTAAAAAAAGATTGCACACCAATGCTTAACCGATTTACAATGGATTTTGAGAGCGATTGAATTTTTTTTGTATTTAAGTCGTCTGGATTGGCCTCAAGTGTTATTTCAGCATTTTTCGAAATGTTGTGGTATTTATTCAGTTCTTCAAATATGTTTTCAATTTCAAAAACGCTCAGCAGCGAAGGAGTCCCTCCCCCGAAATAAACCGTTTTAACCTCTTCGTTTTTCAGGTAGTTTTTTTGTAGTTTAATTTCTTTTTTTAGTGCACCAATAAATTCAGCTTTATTTTTTGATGATGCCACCGAAAAAAAATTACAATAATGACACTTTTGTTTACAAAAAGGAATATGAATATAAATACCTGCCATAGCACTAATATTCATCAAAGGTAATGGATAATTACTAATTTTTGAGGGGCTCTTTTTTAAGAACTATTCGGAAGGTGGTTCCTTGATCGATCACGGATGATTTTACAAATATTTTGCCTTTATGATAGTTTTTCATAATGCGCTCAGAAAGGGATAACCCTAGCCCCCAACCCCTGGTTTTGCTTGTATACCCAGGGTTAAAAACTGTTTTGTAATTAGATTTGGCAATGCCTTTTCCCGTGTCAACAAAATCAAGGATCACATATTTGTTTACATCTGTAATATTAATTGTGAGAATGCCCACTCCGTTCATTGCATCAACAGCATTTTTGCAAAGGTTTTCAACAACCCATTCAAAAAGATGCTTGTTGACAGGTGCAATAACCACGCTATTTTTTGGAAGATTAATTATGTATTTTACCTTTTTGGAAGTGCGTCGTTTAATATATTCAATCGAATCGTAAATTATGCTTGTAATATTTTGATTTTCGAGTATCGCGGGAGATCCAATTTTTGAAAACCGTTCAGTAATACCTTCAAGCCGCCCCAAATCATTTTCAATTTCTCCCAAAATCTCCTTATCTACGTTTTTCATTTTTAATATTTCAATCCAGGCAATCATGGATGATAAAGGTGTGCCAAGTTGGTGTGCCGTTTCTTTCGACATCCCAACCCAAACCTGATTTTGCTCCGATTTCCATGCAGTGTTAAACACCAGATAAACAATAATGAAAAATAAACCGATAATTAAAAATTGAACATAAGGGTAATATTTTATTTGTCTTAACAGGAATGAATTATGGTAGAAAATATAGGTTGTTCCGCTATTTGGTAATTGAATTTTGATGGGGTCGTTTTCGGAACGCATTTCATTGATGGCATGCCGGACAAAGTCAGTGTTTTGCATCTCAAGCGAATCAATGTTCCCAAAAGCATGAACAGTTTCACGAAGACTGTCAGTAACAATAACAGGAACCGAAACGGAATTCTCAACGATCTCTGAGAAAAAAGATTTAATTAAATCGTCCAAAACTTGTCGTAGCTCGGTGTAAATGGTTGATTGTTTGTAGTAGAGAATGTTTTTTTCTTCGGGCGAAAAATAAATATTAATAGGCTTAAAGGCAAGAAACTCCTTTTTCAAATCAACATCCATTAATTTTTTTAAGCTATCGGGATCAAAATTCACATTTACCGAGCTAATAATACCCCCATCCTCCCTTGTTAGTATAACCGGAATGGTTGTATTATTTCTGATTATATTTAAGTAAAAAGTGAGATCTTTTGAATTGCTTTCGGTAGAAATTCGTTTATAGGTTTCGGCTAAAAGCCGAGCTCTTTTATCTTCTTCTTTTTGTATTTCTTCAAAAAACTGATTTGCATAATTAACCAAATTTGCTTTCCGTTGAATGGCGTTAGCCCAAACACTTACATTGGTTCGTTCGTTCTCTGCAAAATGTCGCACCAACACATTCGTATACCATAGCGACAAAAACACAATAAGGATTGCAATGATAAACAAACCAATTTTCCAGCGCCGTTTTTGAAGATAAATATTCAAATCAAATAATTTTAGATTTAATCCAAACGCAATCTTGGCTAAAATATTCTATAAAGTTGCCAAATCATCTGTAACCTTTACCGCCCCTTGTGGGTCTAAGTTAAAAAAATAGTTGCTATTTGAGCAATTTTGATGTGAAAAGTTAAAATAAATGATTGTATGATTTATCTGGACAATATTCATAAAACATATACAACGGGAAGTAATAAGCTTCATGTTTTGAAGGGCATAGACCTGAAAATTGAAAAAGGAGAAATGGTTTCGGTAATGGGATCTTCGGGTTCGGGGAAATCAACACTGCTTAATATTATCGGTTTGCTCGACAATCATGACAATGGGAAGTATAAAATTGATAATGTGTTAATTAAAGACATGAGTGAAACCAAAGCAGCCCTTTACAGAAATAAAATGTTGGGTTTTGTTTTTCAGTCGTTCAATTTAATTCCTTTCAAAAATGCGATGGAAAATGTTGCATTACCACTTTATTATCAAAAAGTAAATCGAAAAAAAAGAAACAAAATTGCACTGCAATATTTGGATAAGATGGGGCTATTAGAATGGGCCGATCATTTACCAAATGAATTATCAGGTGGTCAAAAACAACGTTTAGCAATTGCCCGCGCACTAATTTCTAACCCAAAAGTAATCTTAGCTGATGAGCCCACTGGAGCACTCGATTCACAAACCTCTATGGAGGTTATGGATATTTTGAAAGAGGTGAACGACATGGGGATTACTATTTTGATTGTAACTCACGAACAAGATATTGCCGAACGCACCGATCGTATTATTCGACTAAAAGACGGCATAATTGAACAGGATATTTTCAACGGTGAGTTGAAAAAACTGAAAGAAAATCAACTATTAAATCAGGCATTAAAAAATTAGTCCACATGTTTGACATTGATAAATGGCAGGAAATTTTTAACACGATTAAAAAAAACCGCTTGCGGACTTTTTTGACCGGATTTAGTGTAGCGTGGGGAATTTTTATGCTCATTGTATTATTGGGCTCGGGTTACGGTTTAGAAAATGGAGTGCGTCGCCAATTTGAAGATGATGGTGTAAAATTAGTGGGAATACATCGAGGAACCACCTCCGAGGCATTTCAGGGCATGCAAGCGGGACGCAGAATAACTTTTACAAATGAAGATTTTAACGCCCTAGTTCGACTCAATAATGTTAAAGAAGGTTCTGGAAGGTTTATTTTGGCGGGCACACATTCAATTTCATATCAAAACGATTATGGCAATTTTAATATATACGCCATTCATCCACCTTATGATTATGTAGCTGAAGCTATTGTTACTTCGGGCAGATTTATAAATAATATTGATGTTGAACAAAAGCGAAAAGTAATTTGTATTGGTCGCCTTGTGTATGAAGCTTTGTTTGAAGAGGGCGAAGAGGCCATTGGCGAATATTTGATTATTAGCGGATTATCATTTAGGGTGGTTGGTGTGTTTGATGATAAAAGTGGCGATCGGGTTTTAAACCGTGTTTACCTTCCTATTTCAACGGCTCAGGGAGTTTTTAGTAGGGCAAATGAAATGACCTCCATTTATTTGGTTTTTGATGAAGCAAATATTCCCGTTAGCCAGAAGGTTGCAAGAGAAGCCAGAAAAATATTGGCAAAACGTCATAAATTTTCAGTTGACGATAGAAGGGCTGTTTTTATCAATAATAATATTGAAGACTTTAAACGATTTTTGGATTTATTCCGAAACATTAGACTGTTTATTTGGATTATCGGTATGGGAACTATTATTGCCGGAATTGTTGGAGTGAGCAATATTATGATGATTGTGGTAAAAGATCGAACCAAGGAGATTGGTGTAAGAAAAGCCTTAGGTGCCACACCTTGGTCTGTAGTTAGTTTAATTTTACAGGAATCTGTTTTAATTACAACTTTTGCAGGATATATAGGCCTGGTTTTGGGTGTTGGACTGCTAGAATTAATTTCAAGTGTGCTACCCAAAGACATCGAATTTTTCTCTAATCCCGAAATAAATTTTGAAGTAGCCATTGGGGCAACCCTAGTACTAATTGCAGCTGGTGCATTTGCCGGATTTGTTCCGGCACGGAAAGCGGCAAAAGTTCGTCCGGTTATTGCCTTACGTGATGAATAAAAGACATAAAACGAAAATGAAAATAACATTAATAGATATAGATAAATGGCAAGAAATATTCTTAACGCTTAAGAAAAATAAGCTGAGAACATTTTTTACAGCCTTTGGAGTATTCTGGGGAATATTTATGCTGGTTATTATGTTGGGTTCGGGTCGCGGACTGAAAGATGCCGCTTATTCGGGACTTGGAAAGCTTTCCACAAACTGTATATTTCTTAATCCGGCTCGCACATCTATACCTTATAAGGGATTCCCTAAAGGCAGAACCTTTGATTTAACAAACGATGATACAAAAGCATTAAAAGACCAAATTAATGAAATTGAATATATAGCTGCACGTGCCGAAGGATTTGGAAGCAGGGTTAATAATGTTGTGCGTGGTGAACGAGTAGGAAGCTTCAGGGTTTCGGGTGATTATCCAACAGCTAATCTTATCAATCCAATGCAAATTACCAATGGACGATTCATCAATGAAATTGATATTGATGAATCCAGAAAAGTAGCTGTTATTGGAGTGCGAATTTTAGAGGAAATGTTTGAGAAAGAGGAAAACCCGATTGGAACAAACATACGCGTGAATGGGGTGTATTTTACTATTGTGGGGGTTTTTAAATCCTATCGATCAAGTAATAATGGAGGGGAATTTGATAATCAGGTTATTTATCTTCCATTTACAACCGTACAAAAAGCATTTAATCAGGGCAATGGTGTAAGTGGTGGATATGCCATTACTTCTAAACCCGGAATATCTGCTTCGGTAGTTGAAGAAAAAGTGTTAGCGCTATTAAAACAGCGGCATAATATTCACCCAGATGATAATCGAGCGTTTGATAATTTCAATTTAGAAAAAGAATTTAATCAATTTGAAATCCTATTTAATGGAATTAATGGTTTGATCTGGATTGTTGGAATTGGAACATTAATAGCCGGAGTAATTGGCGTGAGTAATATTATGCTAATTGTTGTAAAAGAAAGAACCAAAGAATTTGGAATTAAAAGAGCTGTAGGAGCAACTCCGCTTAAAATTATTGTTCAAGTTATTCAGGAATCTGTTTTTTTGACAACTGTTGCCGGTTATATTGGACTAAGTTTAGGGGTTGGTTTGCTAGAACTGATAAGTTATGCAATGGACATGTCGGGGGCAGATAACGATATGTTTTCAAATCCGATGATTGATTTTGACAAAGCAATAATAGCCTTGGTAATTTTGATAATATCGGGCATATTTGCGGGCTTTATTCCTGCAAAAAAAT
>JAOZQX010000070.1:1853-6913 GCA_029931995.1 Bacteroidales bacterium | reverse complement strand
AGGATCCAATTTGAGGAACCCACGGTCAACTTTTTCACCTTCAACAATCCTTTTGGAGCATGTAAAACCTGTGAGGGTTTTGGAAGCATTATTGGAATTGACCCTGAATTGGTTATCCCCAACAAATCACTCTCTATTTATGATGGCGCAGTTGCCTGTTGGAAAGGGGAGAAAATGGGAGAATGGAAAGAGCAATTAGTGTTGAATGCATACAAATTTGATTTCCAAATACATACTCCTTTTTATCAACTAAGTAAAGAACAGAAAGAATTACTGTGGACAGGGAATGAGTATTTTGAAGGAATAAACGCTTTCTTTAAACACGTTGAAGAACAAACTTATAAAGTTCAATACCGTGTCATGCTTTCCCGATACAGAGGCAAAACAGATTGTCCTGAATGCAAAGGAACACGTTTGCGAAAAGATGCGAATTATGTAAAAGTAGGTGGGAAGTCAGTTTCCGAATTAATTATATTGCCGATTAAGCAGTTACTGGAATTCTTTAAGAATATAAAACTGGATAAACACGATCAACAAGTTGCAAAACGTTTACTTTTAGAAATAAGCAATCGATTACAATTTTTAGATGACGTAGGCTTAGGATACTTAAATCTCAACCGTAAATCAAACACCCTCTCGGGTGGCGAATCGCAACGGATTAACTTAGCAACTTCTTTAGGAAGTAGTTTGGTTGGTTCAATGTACATACTTGATGAGCCAAGTATTGGACTTCATCCTCGCGATACTAAGCAACTAATAAGTGTGCTACTAAAACTACGAAACCTGGGGAATACTGTTATTATTGTTGAGCACGACGAAGAAATTATTAAAGCAGCCGACCAAATTATTGACATTGGCCCCATGGCAGGAATTCATGGAGGAGAATTAGTATTTCAAGGCGATTTTCAAAAATTATTAAACGACAATGATTCATTAACGGCGCAATACATAAGCGGTAAGAAAAAAATTGAATTACCGGCGATAAGAAGAAAATGGAACGATTTCATTCAAATTGAAGGAGCTGAAGAAAACAATCTGAAAAATATTGACGTAAAAATACCCTTGAACATAATGACGGTAATCACTGGTGTTAGTGGTTCAGGAAAATCGTCGCTGGTTAAAACCGTTTTATTTCCTGCCCTAAAAAAACAATTTGGTGGTTTCAGCGGGAAATCAGGAAAATGCAGAAATATTACAGGGGATATAAATCGCATATCTGAAATTGAATATATTGATCAAAATCCAATTGGACGATCATCCCGATCAAACCCAGCAACATACGTAAAAGCTTACGACGAAATAAGAGGTTTATTTTCTGATCAACAACTATCGCAAATAAGAGGATATAAACCGGGCTATTTTTCATTTAACATAGCCGGGGGTCGATGCGATGTTTGCGAAGGTGATGGAACTGTTAATATTGAAATGCAATTTATGGCCGACATTCAACTCACTTGCGAATCGTGCAATGGAAGTCGTTTCAAGGATGAAGTTTTGGATATAAAATATAGAGGGAAAAACATTTCGGAAATTTTGAATATGACGATTAACCAAGCCATTCAATTTTTCAGCGAAAGCGAAAAAATGAGTGCGGCAGAGAACCGCATTGTCTCGAAACTAAAACCACTGCAAGATGTGGGCTTGGGATATTTAGGACTTGGGCAACCATCCTCCACCATGAGTGGCGGCGAAGCTCAACGAATTAAGCTAGCCTATTTTTTATCAAAAGGAGTGGCTAACACCCCTACCCTTTTTATATTTGATGAGCCAACTACAGGACTTCATTTTCACGACATTTCGAAACTTCTGGAAGCTTTTTCGGCTCTCATAAAAAATGGTCATACAGTGCTTGTAATTGAGCATAATACTGAAGTAATTAAATCGGCAGATTGGCTCATCGACCTTGGCCCTGAGGGTGGAGATAAAGGAGGCAATGTTGTTTTTGAAGGAGTCCCTGAAAATATCGTAAATTGTAAAAAATCCTATACAGGATATTTTTTAAAAGAGAAACTATAATGATTTGTTTTTATGGATAAGAGAGATAAAGTTTTTGGTGTTTTAAAAGAGCTTGGGATTGAATACAATTTAACCAACCACCCGCCTGTTCCAACAGTAGAAGAAGCTTCAAAATATTGGGCCGATCTCGAATCGGCACACTGTAAAAACTTATTCTTTAGAAACCATAAAGGGAACAAACATTATTTGGTTTTATTGGATCATAGAGAGACTCTTGCCATTCGTGACTTAGAACAACGCCTAAAACAAGGAAAAATAAGTTTCGCCTCCGACAAAAGATTAGACAAATATTTGGGTTTAACTGCCGGTAGTGTTTCTCCTTTTGGCCTTATTAATGACACCGAAAATCATGTCCACGTTTTTATCGACGAAAACCTGAAAAAATCAGAACGAATCAGTTTTCACCCTAACGATAATACCACTACTTTAGTAATCTCCTTTCAAAATTTTTTAAAGTTTATGGAATGGACAGGGAATACATACGAATATTTACAACTATATAATTAACATGAGAAATTTAATACTAATAGGTATTATTGCACTGGTACTACAATCATGCAATTTTATTTCAGATAAAAAAATAAGAGAAGAAGCTCAGCGAATTCACCAAAAAGCATTAACCCTTGATTCACATACCGACACCCCTTTGTGGTTTGATGATGAAGGTTTTGATTTTGGCAAAAACAACAAAAACATCAACCGGAGCAAAATCGATATCCCCCGTATGGAAGAAGGAGGCATGGATGCAATTTTTATTGCTTCATTTGTTGGACAAGGTTCCCGAACTGAAGAAGGAAATCTCAAAGCTAAAATGGAAAATGATGAAATTATTGCTTCAATTTATAAAGTAGCTGAAAAAAATAAAGACAAAGCAGGAATTGCATTAAATCCGGAAGATGCTTACAGATTAGAGAAAGAAGGGAAAAGAGCCTTTTTTATTGGCATTGAAAATGGATATCCTTTAGGGAATGAGATTTCGCTGGTTGAAGATTATTACAACAAAGGGGCAAGATACATAACACTTTGCCACACCCGAAACAATGACATTTGTGATTCATCAACGGATAGTACTGAACATAATGGTTTATCTGATTTTGGCAAAAAAGTGCTTATAGAAATGAACCGCTTAGGAATGCTAATCGATGTATCTCATATTTCCGACAAAAGCTTTCTTGATGTAATGGAATTATCCAAAGCACCTATAATTGCTTCTCATTCCTGTGCAAGAGCCATTTGCGACAATCCACGGAATTTATCAGATGATTTACTCTTAAAACTTAAAGACAATGGTGGAGTGATCCAAATCTGTATTTTAAGCGCCTATTTAAAAACACCTCCGCCTCAACCGGTCAGAGATAGTTTAAAAAATATTGTTATTAAAAAATTTAGAAGTTTTAACGATCAAACAACCGATGAAGAAAGAGCCCAAGCACGAAAAGAATGGTTTGCTATTGATGAAACCCATCCGCCAATTTTAGCTAGTGTCTCTGAAATAGTTGACCATATTGACCATATTGTTCAATTAATTGGAATTGATTATGTTGGTATTGGAACCGATTTTGACGGTGGTGGAGGCCTAAGCGATTGTTTCGATGTTAGCGAGATGGGGAATATCACCTACGAACTGGTAAAAAGAGGTTATACTGAAGAAGAAATTATAAAAATATGGGGTGGTAATTTCATGAGGGTCTTCGAGGAAACAATTCGGTATGCCCAAAATCAAAAAACTGAAATGTAACATTAACAGTTCTTTGAGAAAGATATTTACAAATTATCCTTTATCTTTACGCCACTAACAATTACTTATGGGTCAAAAAAGGAAATACACTCCCAAATATTACGGACTAAGAATCTACTTAATTTCTACACTTCTGTATTTCTTTTTGGTAATGCCGATAGTTCTCATACTATTTATAAAGTATGGTCCAGATATTGCCAGATTAAATCCTAACTCAAGCTTAATAAGCATTTCCGTTCCTGAATCTGGATCTGAATTCACAATTTCCGAGAATGATACACAAAACGATACAGGATTAGACAGTCTTATTTCCACCGACAACCTTCCAGTAGTTGACTCTGTATTGATTCTTGCCGACTCGTCAAATATTATCAACGCCGATGTTGAACCAAATAACAATAATACTGAAAACAACACAGGCTCTGAACTTTGGGCCGCAATGCTAATACTTTTAAAACTTATGTTGTTAAGTTTCCTTATCGGATTAGCCTATAACCTTCCATTTAAAATCTATTTTAAAAAGAAAAAAAACAATAAGCCCATACCTGATAAACTTTTTAATTATTGTAAGAAGTTCCTACTTAAGACTCCTGTAGGCAACAGTTTAATTTTACTACTTGCATACGGAATTTCTATTGGATACATGGCCTATATGATTCTTTTCTATGAAGGTTTTGACGAGATTACCTCACGTTTTTATTTGCAATATTTTTTCATCTCGATTTTAGCTACTATTCTCACAGTAGTTTTTGTTTATTACTGGCAAAAACACAGGGTTCAATTAAAATACCTCGAATACATTTTTACGGAAGATGAATTAAAACGAAGAGTATATGACATAAAAGTTGGTAAAATTAAAAATCGCTTATGGGTTTCTAGTGGGATGACGACTCTGTTACCCTTGATTATTGTTATTTTCTACTTATTCCTCAGTAAGACACATATTAAAGATCTTGGAATAGATGAATTATCCAACGATCAAATCCAATTACTCTTTGGAAAATACTTAAGCTATTTTGGAAATACTATTGATCCTAGTGAATATCAAGGTTTGTTTTTTGTAAATGCCTTTGATTCCTTATTAATGTTTATAGGAATATTTACAGGAGTATTTACCTCTTTAATCTACATCTTAATTTTTATCCGATGGACAACAAAAGACATTGTTGGTCCTGTTAAAGAATTATTAGACAATATGCAACTTACCGGACAGGGTGAACTTGACCAGTATAGTATTGTTCGAACAAACGACGAGATTGGAGAATTAACTGAAGGTTTTAATGAGATGTCTAATAAGATTAAAGAA
>JAOZQX010000070.1:0-1843 GCA_029931995.1 Bacteroidales bacterium | reverse complement strand
TCTAATTCACGATTTGTACCTCGACAATTTATTGAATTCCTCGGAAAAGATAGTATTGCCGACATTAGCCTTGGCGATCAGGTGCAAAAAGAAATGACTATACTTTTCTCTGATATACGCGGCTTCACAAGCATTTCGGAGGACATGACACCTAAAGAAAATTTCGATTTCTTGAACAATTACTTGGGCTATATGGAACCGGTTATCCGTACAAACAGAGGTTTTATCGACAAATTTATGGGCGATTCAATTATGGCATTATTTAGCGACAAACCGGAAGATGCTATTAATGCTGCTATTGAAATGAGAATAAAATTAGCAGAATTTAATCAGGTTATGAACCAGTTTGGACGACTGCCTGTTAATAGTGGAATAGGCCTGCATACTGGAAATCTTATGTTAGGAATTGTTGGTGGTGAGGGAAGAATGGACGGCACTGTAATTTCAGACTCTGTAAATCTTGCTGCTCGATTAGAGGGTCTTACAAAAATGTATGGCAGCTCAATTATTATTTCTGAAGATACTCTTATAAAATTAAATGATCCCAGCCAATACAATTATCGTTTCATTGATATTGTAAAAGTGAAAGGAAAAAAAGAAGCTGTTTATATTTTTGAAATATTGGATGGCGAACCGGCTGAGATCAAAGAACTAAAAATTAAAACAAAAACTGAATTTGGCACTGCATTACAACACTATAAAAACAAAGAATTTAAAAAAGCGTTACCCCTTTTCAAAAAAGTATTTAAAATTAACAAGTTTGATAAAGCTGCTGAAATGTATTCAACAAGATGTAGCAACTTTATTAAAGATGGTATTCCTGATGACTGGGATGGCATTGAAATAATTCAAGAAAAATAAAATTTATTTGACATGGACTTTGCAGGCGCTAAAAATTTTATATTAGAAAAGATGGAACGTGAACTAAATCCAGATTTAGTTTACCATAAATTAGATCACACATTGGATGTTTTTAATTCAGCATTAAAGATTGCAGAGAAAGAAGGTGTCATCGGAAACGATTTAATTCTTTTAAAAACAGCAGCCCTTTATCACGACTCTGGCATGCTACTCCGCTATGTTGGACATGAAGAGGCTTCAGTCGAAATCATTGAGGAAGTACTTCCCCGTTTTGAGTATTCAGAAGGAGACATAGAAATAATCTCAAATATGATTCTCACAACAAAACTCCCTCAAGGTGCAAATACTTTTTTAGCTAAGATTTTATGTGATGCAGATCTGGACTATTTAGGACGAGATGATTATTTTATGATCTCGCATTGCTTGAGGCACGAATGGATTAGCTTGGATATCAACAAACTTACTTTGCTCGAATGGTATCAACTGCAAGTTAAATTCCTCGAAACACATGAATATTTTACTAAATGCGCTGTTATATTACGGCAAGTTAAAAAGGAAGAGAACTTAAAACAGATTAAAGAATTATTGAAATAAAAATCAATCTAATATTAAAAAAAAATTAAAAAAATATTTTCTATATTTGTCAGACCAATATTTACAAAATATAAAATTTCGATCATAAATGGAAACTCACATGAACAACATTTTATTAGTACCTACTGATTTTACAGAGGTTGGAAATAATGCAATTAACCTTGCATCGAAAGCCGCAAAACATTTGGGATATAAAATGTGCTTATTGCACATAACTGAAGAAGCAGATGATGGAACTGCAAAGGAAAAACTAGATTTACTTGCTCAAGAAGCCAAAAAGAATTTTGGAATTGAAGTAGATACTTTGACAAAAGAAGGAAGTATTTTTTCTACAATCGGTGAAGTAGCTAATGATTTTGGTGCAAACTTAATTTATATGGGTACTCAT
>JAOZQX010000069.1 GCA_029931995.1 Bacteroidales bacterium | reverse complement strand
ATATATACACCTATTCTGTTTTTCATTTTGCACCTCCTTTCAAATAACCGGCAGCCTCAGCTGAGGCCGCTCCCGCTGATAATATTGAGTCGGGAATATCCAATGGACCTGTTGAGGTTCCTGCTACAAATACACCGTCAATATTTGTTTTAGATGGGCAACATAGCTCATCTTCTTTGTTCACGTAATTGAAATCATCTTGTTTTACCTTAGTATTTTTAAACATTGAAGAGAAATCGGTATTTGGCAAAATACCTACCGAAAGAACAACAAGATCGTGTTCGGCTTCTTTAACTATTCCTTCCTGAATGTCTTCGTATCGTACAATCAAATTCCCGTTTTCCTTTTCTTTAATCAGGCCGGCTTTTCCTTTAATAAATTCAATGCCCATGCCTTTTCCTTGTTGAAAGAATTCGCAGAAACCTTTACCAAACGCTCTGACATGGATGTAATAAATTGTTACGTCGGCCATAGGTAATGCCCCCATAAGCAGTTGAGCTTGCTTTACAGAGTACATGCAACATACTTGCGAGCAAATCGGGTTCCCGATCGTTTCATCGCGCGAACCTGTACATAGCACATAAGCAATGTTATCAGGCATTTTCCCGTCTTTAGGGCGAAGCACATTATTGAACGGGCGGGTAGGAACTAATTGTCTTTCCATTTGCATGGATGTGACTACGTTTTTGAATTTCCCGTATCCATATCTTGGAATATTTAGTGGGTCGAAAAGTTCAAATCCTGTTGCTATAATTACAGATTTTATCTTAATCGTACTTTTCTTTTCGACCATGGCAAAATCAATAGCATTGGCAGGGCAAACCTTTTCGCATAATCCGCAAAGACTACAATTTTCAATATCAATTGCTGCGATTCGTGGATTAGCAATGCTGAATGGTACATAAATCGCTTTTCTACCTACCAAGTCCCATTGGTACTGATCTTCTACAACCACAGGACATTTTTCTTCGCATATTTGGCAACCAGTACAATCATTCGTAACGTATCTTGGTTTTTCGACAAGAGTAGCTGAAAAATCATTTTCAGAATGTTTTTCAATATCCTTAACCTCACTGTAGGTAAATATTGAAATATTCGGATGCCTTGCCGTTTCCGAAACTTTTGGTGTTGTAATACATGCGCCGCAGTCGAGCGTTGGAAAAACCTTGCTGAGATGAATCATTTTTCCGCCTATCGAAAGGTCTTTTTCTACAAGTATTATTTTGTAGCCGATATTAGCAAGGTTTAATGCTGCTTCTTCACCGGCTATTCCTCCGCCAATTACAAGAACATCGTATTCGTTTGATTGTGCCATACTTATTGACATATTTTATTATTATTAATTTCTTTTCCTCCTCATTACCAGAGGCAAAAACTTAGTTGGATAAAGCGTCAACAAATTTTTTCATGTGTTTAACAAAAGGCTCAGAACAAACAGAACATATGGCTGCCATTTTAAGTTTCTCAGGAGCTATTCCTTTTTCTTTCATTAAATCATGTGTGCGTTGTACTACTTCTCCTGTTCTTTCTGTACAGGTTTCACTAAATGAGCAATCGGTTCCGTCGGCGGCAATAAATACTCCGTCAAAACCTTTTTCAAATGCATGTAATATCCATCTCGATTTAATGGCACTTGAACATGGTACATTGATAGTGTAAACTGTTGGCGGATAATGTTTTTTCAGAAGACCCGCTAAATCAATAGCGGGATCTGAAATCTTTTCCGTAGAAAATACAAGAATCTTTGGAGCTGTTTTTATTTCCTCCATACCTATTATCCTTTTTTCAAATAGATTTTGAAATAACCTGATTCTTCAATTGTTCCAAGATACTCATGGCCTTTTTTATTCGCCCACTTCGGAATATCTTTTTTTGTTCCTTCGTCAGCAGAAAGAACTTCCATAATTTCTCCCGAAGCAATCGTTCCAATTGCTTTTTTGGCTTCCAATAATGGTCCCGGGCATGCTGTTCCTCTTGCATCAACTACTTTGTCTGCTACAAGGGCAATTAATTCATCTGTGCTCATCATTTTTATTTTTTAATTATTAACCTTATATAAATAAATGTACGTCTGCTTCCTGAGCTGACTCAATGTATTCGCCAATTCCGCAAATATCATCAGCAAGATCAATGAAGTCTTCCATTTTTTCGCCACCCCACATTTTTCCTGCAAGACTGCAAATATGTATTTTAACATTTGTAAGATCTTTTGCCATTTCGAAGAATTCAATCCATGTTGGAACTTTTAGTGTTTCCAATGATTTAAAAAATTCATCTTTTAAATGAGGATATTCTGAAAGGCCATCAATTTTATCTTCGTTGTCTTTTACAAAAGCACGAGCACCCATTAATAACACATAAATATCCACATCCATATCATCAGCAGCTGCTCCGCTTAATACGACACCAGCACCTGTAAGTTTATCAATGCTCCCAGAAAAAAGAGCCATTGTCATTTTTTTATTTTCCATAACGCATTTTCTATTTTAGTTCTATTAATTTTTTAAGTATTTCTTAAATCCAATTGCCTTGATTATCCACCGCAACCACCACCAGTTTCTTCTTGTTTAGGGCTTGAGTCTTTATTCTGTTTTCCTTCTCCTGTTTCAAAAATTTCGGGATATGTTTCTGACCATCCTTTCCATCCATTTTCTATCATCGAAACATCGTGGTATTTTAATTTTAATAGTGATTCAGCACATAAAGCACTGCATCCATCATCATAGTTATAGACCACTATTTTTGTTCTTCTATTGGATATTTTATCCGAAAATTCAAGTATGCCTCGAGGAATATTTACCGCACCCGGAATATGTCCTTTAATAAAATCATCAGCCTGACGACAGTCGATGATCTCATAGCTTCCGTCATGATCTGATATTGCTTTATAATCTTCAACAGAAATAGTGCTAACTTTTGATTTGGCATTCGCAATCATACCTTCAAGAGTTTCTTGTTGAATGTTATTATTGCATCCGCTAATAGCGATTAGCACCAGAAAGCGTATAATAATTTTTAATTTTTTCATCTCTTATATTTTATTTGTATTATCCTCCACAACCGGCTTCTTCTTTCTTTTCAGATGAATTATTCAGGTCTGGTCTCCATGCCTGCCATCCACCTTCAAGGTTTTTAACATTCTTATAACCAAGTTTAAGTAAGGTCTTTGTGGCGAGAATTCCTCGTGCTCCACTTTTACAATAGATTATGATTTCCGTTGAATCTTTATGGGGTAAACTTTCATAATAATTTCCCCAAAATGCTTCATTTGAAATTTGAAATTCAAGAATACCACGTGGTATATTTATAGGCTCCAAATACATGCTGTAGTCATAATCCATATTGATGAATCCGCTTTTGAATTCTTTTGGAGTGCGAATATCTATTAGATGAAATTCTTCGCCACTCTCAATTTTTAATTTCAAATCTTCAACAGAAATCTCATCAATTACAGTTTTGGCATCTGCTGCCATTTCGCTGCCATTTTCATAAATTCCGGTACAAGCTGAAGCTACGAATACGACGAGTATTACAAGTACATAAAAAATATTTTTCATTCTATTATATGTTTAGTAAATACAATTATTAATAAGCACTGAATTTTCCTGTTCTTTCATTCCATTTAACAAAAACATACCATATAAATAGGATGGCTAAAACGATAACAACAGACCATGTATAGCCTATATAATCAGGCATGAAGTTTTTGTACATTAAATTATGTGGTAAAAGATCTACAAATGCCGGAACAATAAATTTCTTTGATATAGGAGAGATGAGTAAAAATCCAAGCACTGCTGCCCATAATTTTACCTGTCCTTCTCCGAAACGCCACAATGCACCAACAGCACATCCGCCTGCTATTGTCATTCCGAGGCCAAAAATGAAACCTCCAATAGGAGCTCTTAGCCAAAAATGTGGAAATACCCATGTCATTTCTCTGGCACGAAAAGCTGTTTCGCCTGCACCAATACCGAATATTTTAATGGCTGTAAATCCTATGATTCCAATTATTAATCCTGCTATTACACCCGTTGTGCTTGAGGATTTCCCTGTCATAAATGGGTCGCGAAAAGATGCAACAATGCAAAATCTTGATCGCTGGCAAATCAGTCCCATTATTAAACCAATAATTATAAACCATGACATAGTTTTGTTGTCATTTCCGAAATAAATATTGGCAATAGTTAATGCTGTAATTATTACAATCCAGCCTAAGTATTTTTGCCAGTTACCGGTTTTTTCGGATGCTGCCAAAAAAGTTCTGCTTTTACCCATACTAAATCCGGGGAATCTTTCCATCTCCCAAAACAGATATTTTAGTGCAACAAGAGTTCCTAGAAAAAGACCTATTGTTAGAAATATGGCTCCACCCGAGAGGGCAGGAATTCCACTGAAAAATCCACCAATGGTACAACCAATGCCCATTGTTGCTCCAATAGCCATAAGTCCACCGCCAATAAAACCTTTAATTAATTCACCTTTTGGCGGGATTCTGAGTGCAAATTCTTTTGATAAAAGTGCACCTGCAAAAGCTCCAAGAATTATTAAAATATTAAGCATCCCATACAAACTGGTTTTTGTAGCTGCAACATTTTCCAAGCCCAGAAAACCTATTGCCTGATAAATATTTTCGCCCCAATTATTATATCCGCCACTACCGCCCCAAGGGCTTTTAATCATAAAAAGAAATACATTAAGCGATCCAAGTAAAATTCCTCCTACCCAAACAGGCCAATGTTTTGCGAAAAATGTTTGAAATAATTCGCTTATTATTCCTTTGTTTTCATTTGATTCTTCAGCCATAATTTTATTTTTTCTGTAATACAAAACGGTTAACGCCTCCTTCTAAATCTATTTGTTCGAGTAGGAGATTGCCTGTTTTTTGACACCAATTTGGTATATCTGATTTTGTTCCAGGATCGGTTCCTAACATTTCAAGTACTTCTCCCGACTTCATACCTTTCATGGTTTTGGCTAATTTCATCATTGGCATAGGACATGAGAGTCCTTTGCAGTCTAATGTTTCATTAATTTTTGTATCCATAGTTATGAGTTTTAGTGTTAAGTGTTGTTAATCATTTAACAAAGAAAGGCTGATATTCAATATTTACCAAACAAAAGGGTGTGTGATAATCTTCTATAAAATGCAAATTTCCATGCGAGAATATGAAACATATTTAACAAGAATATATATGTTAGTTTACATTAATATGTACTTTAGTGTCATATATAATGTGTAAATTAGTCTCGTTGTTATAATTAAGAAGATGAAAGAGATCAATAAGGAAAACCCATGTAAGGATTGCACAGTAAAATCAAGTACGGTTTACACCTTGAATGATGAAGAATTAGAAATTTTATGCAAAAACAGCACAGAAATTCTTTTTCAAAAAGGGGAAAGGATAATAAAACAAGGGGCGTTTACACAAAATATCGTTTTTGTTAAATCAGGGATTGTTAAGATGCATTTAACGGGACCCATTGGCAAAGATGAAATATTGAAAATATGGAAAGGGCCAATTTTTGTTGGAGTACCTGATGTATTCGCCAATAAAATACATACTTATTCAATAACATCGCTTAGTGAAACAACAGCTTGTTTTATTGATTATTCGGGTTATGAATATTTGATTAAAAACAATGGGAAGTTTGCGCTTGAAGTAATTAAAACTCTCAGTGTTGGTATTGTTAGCCATTATAAACGCTGCGTTTTTAAAATTCAGAAACAGTTAACGGCTATAGTTGCTGAGGCATTATTATATTTTGCCGACACTATTTTTGAAAAAGATGAATTTCAAATTCCTTTAACCCGATCGGAATTCGGCGAGTATGTTGGTACTACCAGAGAAACGGTAACAAAGATTATTCACGATTTAACAAAGGATAATATTATTGTAGTTGAAGGTAGATATATTAAACTGTTAAATAAACAAATGCTTCAGAAAATAAGTAATGCGGGTTAAATGGAATAGTATTTTCTAACGTTCTGTTTGAGCTACAATAAAAAACGCCTCCAATTCTCATTGGAGGCATTTTTTATTTAATTTGTGAAAATTACTTTATCGCTTGCCCATCCATCCATGGAGCTCCGGCATCCATCAGGATTTTTTCGATTGCAGGAATTTTGGTGTGAATGATTGTTTCCAATTTGGTTTTAATCACAGCAAATTCTTTTTTCGCAATTTCTAAACTACGGATATGTGTCGGGGTTGGGCCATAAGTGGCAGTCATAGTTCCCATTTGTGCAGCACTCATACGGCTTTGAACAGTTGGCATGTTTTTTTCTCCAACTTTAGAACGTGATGGATTGCCATGAAGTTCAGCCTGAATATCTAATAATTCACGATTCAGGTCATGAAGTTTTTTGTCCATTTCACCTGGAGTAATATTTACATTTTTTAATGCTTTACGTAAAAGTCCAACTTTTTTCATGGTTTTCTCTAACGACATATTCAATGCAATACTTGATCCAACCATATCTAACATTTCTTTCCAAAATGCAGAAGTTTCTTTAGGCGAAGCACCCGGTAATGCGCCTTTTCGCATTTGCACTACTTTAAATTCCATAGCTTCTGAAAGATCTGTAACCACACCATCAATTTGTTTTGAAAGGGTAACAGTGTATGTGTCTGGAGCAACCATAAATCCTTCGGGTATTCTAAACCAACCGCTTTGTTTGAACTCAACCGGTAAACTTGAAAAATGACGTAAATCCCAAACAACACGATGGAAACCTTTTTTACTAGGCCCTTCTAATTTGCGAATTATATTTCCATCTTTATCTTTAACTGTTAACCAAATTTTAGCTTTTTCTTGTTTACGTTCTTCTTCTATTGCATCCCATCCGGGGAATTGTACATCTTGATCTGCCTTGATCAATTTGGCTTCTTTAGCTGTACGAACTTGTTTTAAAGTTTTATAATCTTTACCAACATA
>JAOZQX010000068.1:3434-6945 GCA_029931995.1 Bacteroidales bacterium | reverse complement strand
AGCCCCAAGCATCCACCGGATATTGAAATTTTTTCTTTTTATTAGGTTTTGAGTTTCGGAGAATATCAAATGCTTCGGTATATGTAATCCGTTCAAAATTATTATCAATAACAAAACGAAGTTTTTCGATTAACTCCATTGAACGATCTGCCTCTTTTTTGCCTTTTTCTTCTTCCTGTAATCGCTTACTCAAAAACTCAAGATCTTCCATGCAATGATCGAGCGCATACTGAACAACATATTTTAAATGTTCTTCGGCCAAATCCATATTGTCGTGAATATCGTGAAAAGCTACTTCAGGTTCTAACATCCAAAACTCGGCCAAATGACGAGAGGTGTTTGAATTTTCGGCGCGAAATGTTGGACCAAAAGTATAAACCTGCGACATGGCCAAGGCAGCCAATTCAGCTTCTAACTGTCCTGATACTGTAAGGTTGGTGGCTTTGCCAAAAAAATCTTCTTTATAATTTACTGAACCATCCTCATTTAATGGAGGGTTTTGGGGATCCAGCGTTGAGACATGGAACATTTCTCCGGCTCCTTCAGCATCCGATCCTGTAATAATGGGTGAATGAATATTGTAATAGCCTTTATCATTAAAAAACTTATGATTTGCAAATATCATAGCATGGCGTACACGTGTAATTGCGCCAAAGGTGTTGGTGCGAAAACGTAAATGCGCTTTTTCGCGCAAAAACTCCAATGAATGTTTTTTGGGTTGAAGCGGATATTTTTCAGGATCTGCTTCACCCAATAATTCAATCTTCAAAGCTTTTAATTCTCCTTTTTGTCCCGCTCCTTGAGATTCTACTAATTCCGCATCTACCGAAAGAGAAGCTCCGGTTGTAATTTTGGCTAATAATTCTTCATCATTAAACTCATTTAAATCAACAACTATTTGACAATTATTCAAGCAAGAACCATCATTTAAAGCTATAAAAGCTACATTTTTACTGGCTCTTTTGGTCCTTACCCAGCCTTTGACATTTAGCTTCGTGCCAAAAGCTTCGGATTTAAGTACTTCGTTGATTTTCGTTCGTTTCATAACTTAGATTAAATTTTTTACAAAAAAACAAAATTTTATGTATTAACACACATAATTAATAATTAAAAAAGCTGATAATTTAATTTTCAACTTTCCTCTATAAAGTTTTATTTTTATTTAGAAATTACAAAAACAAAACATACATCGGGAACTCCCACAATATTTTTTATGAAGCCTTAGTATTGTTTTCATAATAAACATTATGTACGTTTGCAACATAAATATGACTACAAAATTAGACATAATTCCCATAAATCAATGGATGAATGACACAGATCGTCCATTAATTATTGCTGGGCCCTGTAGTGCCGAAAGTGAAGAGCAAGTATTATCTACCGCAAGAGCTCTAGCAACGAACTCAAAAGTTAGTGTTTTCCGCGCCGGAATTTGGAAGCCCCGTACCCGTCCCAATTATTTTGAGGGTATTGGAGAAAAAGGCTTGAACTGGCTACAAAAAGTAAAATCGGAAACAGGTTTAAAAACAGCTATTGAAGTAGCCAGTCCGCAACATGTTGAACAAAGCCTCAAGCACGAAATTGATATGCTTTGGCTTGGGGCAAGAACAGTGGTCAATCCTTTTTCGGTACAAGAAATCGTAGAATCTTTACGCGGAGTAGACATCCCCATCATTATAAAAAACCCCATAAATCCCGACCTGAAACTTTGGGTGGGTGCAATTGAGCGCGTACATCAAATGGGCATCCGAAAAATTATTGCCGTACATCGAGGTTTTTATGCACTCAATCATAAACAATTCAGAAATCCTCCGATGTGGGAATTACCCATTGGATTGAAAAGAGCCATTCCTGATATTCCTATTTTGGTTGACCCAAGTCATATTTGTGGGAAAACGGAAAACATCCCGCACATTTCACAAAAAGCCATGGATTTAGAAATGGATGGTTTGATGATAGAAGTGCATCACAATCCAGCGGAAGCCCTTTCAGATGCCAATCAGCAACTTACACCTAAGCAACTTGCCAATTTACTTGATAATTTAGTCATCCGCGAAAAATCAGGAAATAAGGAATTTCAAGATAAACTTACCGAACTAAGAACTAAAATTGATGAGATCGATGATGACTTACTTGAGATTTTAGGTAAGCGCATGGAAGTTGTGAAAGAGATTGGCTCGTATAAAAAAGACCATCATATTACCATCCTGCAATTAAAACGATGGAGCTTTATTATTGAAAATCGATTAAAGACAGGTATCAATCACGGTTTGGAAAAACAATTTTTGCAGAATATGTTGGAACTCATCCACACCGAATCCATGCGATTACAAACAGAGATTTTGAATAGTTAGTTATTGGCTATAAACCGAACAATCTTTAGTTAAAAAAACAATTTCAATGAAAAAAGTCTTTAGGATTGATTTTTGACTTGCCATCTTTATCTAAAATACCCCTTTCAATTTTATCTCGCTTAATCTTATTTAAGGTGTAGTCAATAAAAGCTGATACTGATTCAAATATATCGCCAAACGTCCGCTTAATAACATTATGAATACTTTGTGTATGCAATTCTTTAATTTCAGATTTGCCAGTATTTAAATTGAAGATTTCCTCACCAATATTACTTAAACTAATTTCTATTTGCCGATTTAGCTTTCCAACATTTATATAAGCAATACTGCATAATTCATTAATAGGATCGTTATTATTTACACAAGGATTATTCATTTCACTAACCAATAATTTCTTTAATCTCACGAGTCTACTACTTAGTTCTTCTAATGAATTCACAGTAGGTTCAATTCTGACATCAGTGGAACTACTACCAATCAGGTCTACAAATTCTTTGTTAATTTGAGAAAGTTTATCCTTGAGTTTATTCATGTAACCAATTTCCGAATTCACATAGTTTTTGTTTGCCCTTTCTTGTACTTTTTGGTTAACTATTAACTGGTCTTTTGAAAGAATTATTATACTATCTGTTTTCTTTAATAGTTTTGTAAAATGAAGTAGGTCTAAAGAAGTTGAGTTTTGTTTTTTTGATAATTTAATTTGAACATTTGATCTAATATTTTTTTATCAATTGTATTAAAATCATCAATCACCTATGCTCGGGAAGTAAGCATATCTTTCTACAGGAATAAATTTAGCAATTATTTGTAAATAATTCTAAAATCAAAAATCGTTAATCAGTGTTCGGTGTTCATTTGAATATTGAACAAGGATTTAAGAAGTGAAACAGCAAAATACTAAAAGCCAACAGCCAACAGCCAATTTACATCCAACGACGCTTTTTGAAATAGAAAATCATTGTTGCTGCAATGACAACCATAGCAACCATGACAATCCAAAAAGCGTTTGATCCCTCTTCACTTGCAAATGGGAGCCATTTCAGATTCATTCCATAAAGACCGGTAATAAATGTTAGAGGAAGTAAAATTGCTGAAACCATAGTCAACACTTTCATGATTTCATTTATTTTGTTCGCCTGCATAGAGTCGAAGGTTTT
>JAOZQX010000068.1:0-3424 GCA_029931995.1 Bacteroidales bacterium | reverse complement strand
GCCTTCGATCAGTTCTTCATAATCCTCAGTCATATCCCACATTCGTTGATAATAATCGAGAATATTACCCCAATAATCTTCCATATTTTCAGCAAAACCTTCAATTGAACCGGTTTCAAATTTATGGAAAAGACGAAGTTGGGGTTTGAAAATTGTATTCAGTAATATGATATTTTTTCGACTAATAGAGATTTGTTCAATGGTTTTTTCGGCCCGTTTATTAAATAATTCCTGACTCACAAACTCCAGCTCACTACCAATTCTTTTCATTAACATCAGCGATTCTGCCATCAATTTTTCTAATATCCGATAAAGCAAAGCATCTGAAGTACCTATCTCAAATGCTTCATTCCTCTCTTTTTGCTCTTTAGCTTCCTGAAACATTTTAGACACAACCCAATGTGACTGGCCAAGCGTAATAATATAATCTTCACCCCAAAATATTTTCACTTCTTTGGTGTGCAAAAAATTACCTTTTTTATCAAAATTAGGGAAATGCAGGATCAGGAAATAATAATCATCGTAACTATCAATTTTCGAACGCTGATTAACTGTTTTACAATCTTCAATATCTAAGGGGTGAAAATAAAAGTTCTCTTGTAAGTACTGAAGGTTTTCTTCTGTAGGATTAAGTACATGGTGCCATTTTAAGGTACCTATTTTTATAGTTTCAATCATAATCCCTCCCCTTTTAAATATTTATAAACTGTTTTCTACATCCTGGTTTTTGGTTTTTGTGGCACAAAATTAACAAAATAAATGTAAACTTCCCATTCGGTCAATGCGAATAAATTAAACCACCCATTGGAGCTTAAACAAAAATTCATCAAAATGGTTTCAGAAAATATTAGCGTTCAACATTTTTCCACTCAAGACTGTGGATTAAATGCTCAATATCTTTTTTCAGAAAATCAATAAGCGGAGCCAACGAATCGTTATTAGGAACAATATTAAAATAAAGAGCCCCACGCAAAAAATGGTTCATACTATCGGTAACAAAAAATTGATAAGGAGAAGCTGCCCCACTGCCACTAATCTCATATATTAAACCAAATACTCTCGAATCTTTATTAATAATTAGTCGATTATCAATAGCACTTGCTTTGGGAATATGCTTAAAAGCCATCGTTCGACTGTCTTCCATATACTTAACCAAATTGCCATCCACAACTTTGTAACTCAAATGCAAACTGCCCTTAAAATCATTAAAATTAATATTGATCCAATTTTTTTCGTTGGGCGAATGCTGATCTTGCGTGATGGATGAATAAACAGGATAATCAAAGGTAAAAGGGTAAATTGAATCGAGATGCCTATATTTTTTTTCAGGAAGATCAATTCTGAAATAGCCACGGGGCTTAGGAAAATAATCTGTTCCGCAGGCTATCAAAAAAATGAATCCAGCCAAAAAAAGCAAAATTCGAATCCTTTTCTTTATAACAAAATTCATCATCCTCTATTAACTTTTCTTTGGAGGTTTTATTGTAACCATGATCTCTTTAATCCGTCGATTATCCACCGCCTCTATTCCAAATATAAAATTCTTGAACGGTATTTTTTCTGCTTTTTCAGGAATTTCTCCAATCAGTTCCAAAATGAGTCCACCCAAGGAATCGGAATCTCCTTTTACATCATCAAAAATTTCGTCATCAATTTCCAAGATTTTACAAAAATCATTAAGGGTGGTTTTTGCCTCAAAAAGATACTGATGATCGTCAATTTTTTCATATTGAACCTCATCTTCACGGGCATCAAATTCATCGCTGATCTCTCCTACAATTTCTTCCAAAACATCCTCTAACGTAACAATTCCAGAAGTTCCTCCATATTCATCAACCACAATGGCAAAGTGAATTTTCTTTCCCTGAAACTCTTTCAACAAATCATTAATTTTTTTATTTTCGGGAACAAAAAAAGCCGGCCTAATCAAATCCTGCCAATTGAAATTATCAGGTTTATCCAAATGCAATAATAAATCTTTGATATAAAGCATCCCTTCAATCTTATCAATTGATTCCTGATAAACCGGTATACGCGAAAATCCTGATTCTAAAATTAATTTATACAACTCATCAAATTTCATTTCCACCTCAATTGCTGTAACATCCGTTCTAGGTTTCATAATTTCGGTTACATCAATATCCCCAAACTTAACAATCCCCTGCAAAATTTTTCGCTCTTCCTCCTGAATATCTTCATCAGTAGTAATATCAATAGCTTCAGATAATTCGCTTCTCGAAATTTTAGGCCCTTTTTTCACCATTTTTTTATCAATAAAAGAAGTTGATTTAACCAAGATTGAAATCAATGGATATAAAAGCCTTAACAAAAATTGTAGTGGTCGTGCCATAAATCTGGCAAAACTCAATGCCTGCTGGGAGGCATAAATTTTTGGCATAATTTCTCCAAAAAATAATATCAAAAACGTGATTACTACAACCTGAATAGTAAACGCAAGTACCGGATAAATTTGCAAATTGAATAAAAGGGTAGTCAAGTAAGTGGATAAAATAACGATTGCCACATTCACAAAATTATTGGCAATTAAAATAGTAGCAAGCAAACGATTGGGGGTTTCAAGCAAAGTCTGAACAATTTGATCTCTGCTTTTTTTAGGAGCTTTAGGATCATCAAATTGTGTAGGTGATAATGAAAAATAAGCAATTTCGGAACCCGAAATTAAGCCCGAAAAAAGTAATAGAATAAGCAAGATGATTAAACTTAGTAAGGCCTCAAAACTAAAGGATTTAAAAATGGAGTCGGTGGCAATAAATGCCAGATTAGCAAGTGAATCTAAATCAGGGTCTTCCAAAATTATTTTTAATTTGTTGATTTACACGACAAAGGTACAAAAAATCAAAATCCAAGGTTCAGATTTACATTTTTTATCCAAACCCCGGATTAAAATAAAGTCTTTTTTAGAATGGCAAATCATCTTCGGGAGCCGGAGCATCATCTACTGGTGATGGTTTAGCTTCCTGAGCACCTGCACTACTCTGATCTCTTTTGCCTCCAAGCATGGTCATATTGTCGGCATAAATTTCGGTGGTATATCTCTTATTACCATCTTTATCATCCCACGCACGGGTTTTTATTTTTCCCTCAACGTAAACCTGACTGCCTTTGTTCAGATATTTTTCGGCTACATCGGCTAAACCACGCCACAAAACAACATTATGCCATTCGGTTTGGTCAACACGATTACCTTCTTTGTCTTTATAACTTTCGGTAGTAGCTAAGGAAAAACTAACTTTTTTAACGCCATTTTCGAAAGTAAAAGATTCTGGGTCTTTGCCCAAGTTTCCTAATAGAATTACTTTATTTACTCCTGCCATAATTTTTTGATTAAGTTCTACAAAAATAAGAATTAAATCGGGCTTGTAACGACCCAACAAAAATTAATACCAATAGCTCTAAATAGTCT
>JAOZQX010000067.1 GCA_029931995.1 Bacteroidales bacterium | reverse complement strand
ATTGGTAAAATTAATTTGTGGTGAATTTAAATGATTGAAGAAATCGGGGGCTAAATATTTTTGAAGTAAGTCAAATCCATTCTTGATATTGCAATACAAATAGAAATTTGATTCCTGATAAACATTGTCGATGAATAATTTATAGTTTTCGTTTAAATCGAGGGTTTTCCCGCTTTGATAAAGATCGATAAAGGACTCGAGCGCTTGAGATGAATTAGCCACTACCATAAAGCCATTCAAGAAAATATAGTTGAATTTGGTAATTACGCTAAATGATTTGCCAAGCAATATTTCTAAAATTCCGTTTTTATTAATACGAAAAATTTCAAAACCTTTGTGATGTTTTACCAGTCCGCTACCGCTAACATGCTGGTGAATTTGTCCCCAGCGACGACGGCTCTCCTGGACATCTTTGGTTTTAATAACGGCATAGCTTCGCGAATTAAATTCAGAAGGAGTGGTGGCATAAGAAACCAAAGCAGCCTCACTGCCAATTTGTGGAACGATCAAATGCTCAAGGTTTGTTTTCAGACTGATGTTCAGATTGTCGATTTTTTTTCTGAAGGCTTCGTACTTACTGTGGGCTTTCAAATAGTTTTTATAATCTTCAAAAAATACCTGGTAATTCTCAAAACCATAATGAAGCATCAAGCTGGTATTGTAAGGCAAAATCCCTGTTAAGGTAATGGGCTGTGGGACTTGCTTGTGATATAGAGCCATGAAATGATTGCTTTCCTCATCAGCTTTGGTATAACCGTTTAGCAAAAGCTCATCTTCCTTGAGGATTAAATCTAAGCCTGTCCATGACGAATAATTATTCGCATTTTGAGAAAAAGTTTGATATGTTTTTTCTGTAAGCTCGCTAAGAAAACCTGAGAAATTCGAGGGGTTTACATAAATATTTGCATCTACATTTTTACCTGCACTTTGCTTCAATGCGTTAAAATCGGAATCGTTTGTAATGCTCTGGTTTTTTTGTAAATGGCTGATACTTTCTTTAAGTAAATTTTCGCTAACACTACCTAAAAATAAATTGCCTATAAGGGCATACGAATAAGTATTATCTGCTGTGTTAAATATTATTTTCTTAACTTTTTCGCCCTGAAAATTGCTTTGCAAGCGCGTAAAACTATTTCCGTAAATTTCATCAAAAAACCCATCCATTAAGGCATAACTCATTTTGTAACCGGTTTCCAGTATTAGTAAAATCTGGGTTTTATCATTCATTTCATGAATTGCAAGCACTCCTTTTCCTTCTTGCATAAATGTTGAAAGTTGTGCATGATTCGAAGCCGTCGAATTAAAAAGTTCATATTCTGAATTGATACGATTTATTTTTTCCAATTTTAGTAATTCCATCCACATTTTATTCGTACTCAATTCCTCTTTGATGTTGTTAAGCGAATTGAAATCGATAAAAAATGAAGCGGATGCAGGAACGGCATCAAAAGCCTTAAAGGTTTTTTTTGTGAAGTGGTTATAAGCAAAAAATGCAGCAACCAGAATTGCAATAAGAATTATTACAAACAAAATATTTGAAGTAGCTTTTCTGTTTCCCGACATGTTTTTAAGAGTTTTATCAAATGTAATAACAAAATGTTGCTTTGCTAGAAAGTACCTGTGATTATAATCAACAATGGGCTGTTAATTAAATATCGAGTTTCAGTTGTTCGTATAAGCGAAAACTTTTTCGGTGATAATCACAAACTCCGTGATCAACAATAGCTGCTCTGTGGCTTTTGGTGGGATAACCCTTGTTTTTATTCCATTGGTATTGAGGGTGGGCAAGTGATATTTTGGCCATAAATTCATCTCTATGCGTTTTGGCGAGTATAGATGCTGCTGCAATGGAAGCATATTTTCCATCTCCCTTAATAATGCATTCGTGTTTTATTTTTTTGTAAGGCTTAAATCTGTTTCCGTCAACAAGAATAAGTTTAGGTTTGGTTTTTAACTGATCCAGGGCGCGATGTATAGCCAAATAGGAGGCATTTAAAATATTGATTTCGTCAATTTCTTTTTGGTCAACTTGAGCAACTGCCCAAGCCAATGCCTCGTCCTCAATAATTTCTCTTAAATAATTTCGTTTTTTTTCGCTGAGTTGCTTCGAGTCGTTCAGTATTTCATTCTCAAAATTTTTGGGAAGTATTACAGCTGCCGCGAATACGGGCCCGGCCAAACAACCCCTGCCTGCTTCGTCGCATCCGGCTTCAATTTTATCAGTACTAAAACTAGAAGCAAGCATTAGAATAAATATTTATGAATATTAAAATGACAATAATTGTGAGGAAAATATCGAGCCAAAGGATTTTCCTGAGATCATTAAAATACGTAACAACTATTACCGAAAAGGGAATTAAAAATGTAGTAAATGCGTTGATGGGGGCATTAGTGAGCAAGAGTCCAATTAATGAAATCAGGAAAAAGTTGAGAAAGAGAATAATCTTTTTTCGTACTTGTATGCTTTTCTCATGATTTCGAATTAATACATTTAGAAATGCAATAAAAATAATAAAGCCTAAAGCTATAGAAATTACTATTGAAAGTGTATTGTTGTTAGGCCAGTTTAGCGAAAATTTAACAAGAAAATCTTGAAAATATGAATTGAAATTAAAGAGCTTGTCTGTTGTAAAGTAATATACGAAAAGGAAAAAATAGGGGGTAAAAAAACTAAATAGAGGAATAAACCACTGACGCCAGTTCGAAATTCGGTACAACAAAAGCGTTGTGTAAATTAATATCAGAAAAAAGATGGAAGGAAAATAGAATAATGACGCCAGACCAATGTGAAATCCCAGCCGGAAGCTATCTCGTAAAGCAGTTTCTTTTCCATACATATTGAGTAAAAAATAAATGCATAGAAGTATGAAAAAGTGGCTCATTAGAGCCGGATTAAAGTGTTGTAAGGAAACGTGGTGGCTCATGAAAACAAAATACAGAAAGCCTCCCAATAGCGATGTTTTGCGAATAATATTGTTGATAGTAAGAATATAATTGAAAATGAGAGATTGCGACAGCAGAAAAATAAAAGCTATAAGACTCCAAATCAATTTACTGTTTGTTAATTGGATAAACAGATTATAGAGAGGCGTTCTTGGACTTCGGGCAGCAATGTAAGGTGAGTCTATGAATGTTGGCAACCAAAGAGCCAAAGCAAAAAGGAAGAAAAATATGTATTGTGGTAAGTAGCTACGTCTGAAAATCCGAATGAACATGTTTTTTATTTATGAGTTATGAGTTGATTTCGTTGTTATAATAGCACTTCTTATCATTTTGAGAAGCGAATTAGCATCATCTGAAATATCAGCAAATTCTTTTTTATTTAGAAATGATGTTTCCAACAATAATTCTAACCAAGAAATGGACTCGTTACACTCCTTTTGAGCGATTCCTAATTTATGAATAAAATCGGCTTTGCTCTCCGCATTTTGAGCTTCCCGAACCAAAGCACCCACAGCCGTTCCGCTTCTAAGCAATTGCTTGCTCATAATATTCTCTTTTTTCATTAGTCAAATACTTATATAAACCAACTACTCTGACTGCAAAAGCAAAACTCTTCTTTATTATTGCTCCTTTTTTTTCACTCATAACTCATAATTCATCACTCATAACTAATTAAGTCTTTCCCCAAATCTTTACGGTAATTTTTTCCTTCGAAATTTATCTTTTCAGCTATTTTATATGATTTGCCAAGTGCTTCTTGCATTGTGTTTCCGTATGATGTAATTGCTAATACACGGCCTCCATTTGTAATAATTTCTCCGGTTTCAGGATTTGTTCTTGTGCCTGCATGGAAAATAATGCTGTCTTGATTATTTTCAAGTCCGCTGATGACTTTACCTTTTTCATAACTGCCGGGATAGCCTCCTGCAACTAACATAATAGCCGCTGTTTGACGAGTATCAATTTCTATCTTGGTTTCTTCCAAACGGTTTTCGGCAGTTGCAACTAGTAGTTCAAGGAAATCGTTCTTAATGCGTGGAATAACTGATTCTGCTTCCGGGTCGCCCATGCGAGCATTGTATTCAATAACGTAAGGATTGTCTCTCACATTAATTAAGCCAAAGAAAATAAAACCTTTGTAATTAATTTTTTCGGAAATAAGTCCCTTAATGGTAGGCTTAATAATTTGCGATTCGATTTTTTGCATTAACTCATCATCGGCAAAAGGAACATGAGAAATTGATCCCATTCCGCCGGTATTTAAACCGGTGTCTCCTTCACCAATTCGTTTGTAGTCTTTTGCAAGTGGAAGAATTTTATATGATTTCCCGTCGGTTAAAACAAAAACAGATAATTCAATTCCATCCAAAAACTCTTCGATCACAACTTTTGCCGATGCTTCGCCAAATTTTTTATCGCCAAGCATAGCAGTCAATTCAGTTTTTGCTTCCTCAAAAGATTCGGAAATTATAACGCCTTTTCCAGCAGCTAAACCGTCAGCTTTTAAAACATAAGGAGGATTTAAGGTTTTTAAAAAATCGATTCCCTGTTTTAATGTTTCGGCAGTAAAAGTTTGATATGCCGCTGTTGGGATCTTGTGTCTAATCATGAATTCTTTGGCGAAATCTTTACTTCCCTCAAGCATAGCTCCTTGCTGTACAGGACCTATAACTCCTACTTTTTTTAGTTCAATATCGTTTAAAAAGAAATCGTGAATACCTTCAACAAGTGGAACTTCGGGGCCTACAATAACGAGTTCTATTTTTTCCTTAATTACTAATGTTTTAATTTTTTGAAAGTCGGATACACCAATATTTACATTGCTTCCTAATAATTCAGTACCTGCATTTCCGGGGGCAATAAATAGTTTCGACAATTTTGGACTCCGTTTTATTTTCCAAGCCAGAGCGTGTTCGCGGCCACCCGATCCAATAATTAAAACATTCATAATCTGCTATTTTTTGTTAAATGATATTTGCTTATTATTTTAAATCACAAATCACAATATTCAAATTCTAAAATTCAAACATTTTAATGTTGTGATTTGTTACTTGTCATTTGGTGCTTTGCCATTTTCTTTTTTATAATGTTAATTCTTACAACAAACTTTACATTTTTACTTTAGGATTGATCAATGGTCTTCTCTGTGCTATTCCAAAGTTTATCGGCGGTTTGTTGCCAAGTATAAACCAATTTTCTATCGTTTCCTTTTTTAATTAATTCTTTTCGCAAAATTGAGTCTTTTTCTATTTCTTTCAAAGCATCAGCAATCGAATTAACAGAAAAAGGATCGACCAATAAAGCTGCATCTTCGGCTACCTCAGGCATTGAGCTTGTATTAGAAGTAATTACAGGAATTCCCGATGAAAAGCCTTCGAGTATCGGAACTCCAAATCCTTCGAATAAGGAAACATAAGTTAAAGCCAGTGCCGAAGGAATTAATTTAAGTAGTTCTTCTTGAGGAATATGTCCTGTAAAAATCACTTCATTTTTAAAATCCATGTTTTTATAAATGCTTTTCAGTTCACTATTCCACCATTTTCTTTCTCCTACAACAAGTAGTTTTGTTTTTGTATATGTAGTTTCTTTAAAAATTTCAAATGCCTGCAGCAAATTCTTCAAATTTTTTCGGGCCTGAAGCGAACCAACAAAAATAAAATAGGGGAATCCACTGGTGTATTTATCCCGAACTGTTTTGATTTCTACCTCGCTTAAAGACTGAAAATCATCTTTAGCGGCACTATATACAATATCAATTTTATCTTTTTTAATATTGTAGGTATTGATGATATCGTTTTTTGAATATTCTGAAACAGTTGCAATTCGTGTTGCTTTTTGCGCGAAGCGTGGAAAAAAGTGTTGAAAATAGCGTTGAACCATCCAAGGCATTACTTTTGGATAATGCTCAAAATTTAAATCGTGGATAACACAAAGTTGTTTGACCTTTGTTTTTAGAGACAAATAACCATCAGGAGAAACAAAAATATCAGGTTTAATTTTTTTTAAAATTTGCGGAACAGAGTGCTCAAACCACCAGTAATGGAGTATGGGATGACGCGCCGGAGGAGAAATAATCAGCGGTGTTACATTATCCGAAAAAATAAATTCCGGTTCAAAATTTCTGTCGAAAAGAAAATAAAAATGATGCTCGGGATGATCTTTTACCATCCGGCGAAGAGTTTCGTGAATAAACCAACCAATCCCCTCCAAGCGGTTTTTGAGCAACAATCGTGTATTGACAGCTATTTTCAAATGTGTATTTTTTTAAAAAATCAATTTAAAACATTTCTCAAATATCTGAATTTTATTTGGAATTTTCAGCGATTCCTTATATTTGAAGTCATTGAATTTCGTATTTGTTTAAATTTGTTGTCTATATTACTTGATGCAAAAAAAATTCCTCACAAATTTAGTTTTACTAATAGGTTTAAATCTTCTGATTAAACCATTCTGGATATTCGGGATAGACCGAACTGTACAGAATATTGTTGGTTCTGAAAGCTATGGTTTTTATTTTGCAATACTCAACTTCTCTTTTCTTTTTAATATCCTTTTAGATTTAGGTATTAGCAATTTTAATGGGCGCAATATTGCTCAACATAATCAACTTCTTGGGAAATATTTTTCAGGTATTTTGGTCTTGAAAATGATGTTGGCAATTGTATATGGCCTCTTCATTTTATTAGTGGGCTATTTAATTGGTTATGACGAATCGCAATTATATCTCTTGAAATGGGTGGCTCTGAATCAGGTTTTACTATCGTTTGTAATTTATTTAAGATCAAATATTTCAGGATTGTTAATGCTGAAAACAGACAGCTTTTTATCAGTCCTCGATCGTTTTCTCATGATTATAATTTGTAGTTATTTATTATGGGGAAGACTTTCAGAAATTCCTTTCCGGATTGAATGGTTTGTATATGCTCAAACAGCAGCATATTTATTAACAGCTATGGTTGCACTTTTGCTTGTAATTGCTAAATCGGGTTTTGTAAAGCTTCGATGGGATAAGGCTTTTTTGACTTTGATTATAAAACAAAGCTACCCTTATGCACTTTTAGCA
>JAOZQX010000364.1:1570-1925 GCA_029931995.1 Bacteroidales bacterium | reverse complement strand
TATTGCTTAAGAATGAGATGCTGAACTTTGAAGAAGAGCCTGCCTCTGCTGAAGCTTCGGCAGACGATGAAGAAACTACTGAAAATAAATAATTTGAATCCGTCCCAGCGACGGATTTTTTTTAACTTTATAATTCAATAATCTCAAAGATGAAAAAAATACAGGATTGCAGTGTAAATCAAATCAGGATATTGAATGATGACACGTATATTCTGGAATTGAAGTTGCCGGTTATTCCCGAAAAAATAAAAGCCGGAAACTTCGCTGAAGTCAGGATTGACAAAACAGCAGAGGTTTTCCTTCGCAGGCCTTTCTCAATTTACGATGTAAATTACAAAAAAAACACCCTTAGTTT
>JAOZQX010000364.1:294-1560 GCA_029931995.1 Bacteroidales bacterium | reverse complement strand
CTGAGCAATCTTAAAATTGGGAAGAATCTAAATATCATCTACCCACTTGGGAATTCTTTCTCTGAAAATAAAAAAGGAAAAGCTCTACTGATTGGTGGAGGATCGGGAGTAGCACCCTTATTATTGTTAGGAGAGGCTTTAAAAAAATCGGGTTCGGAAGTTGTATATCTCTTAGGTGCCCGCACATATAACGACATTCATCTTGTAAAAGAATTTAAACAATACGGTGAGGTTTTAATTACTACCGAAGATGGCTCGTTGGGTGAAAAAGGATTGGTAACCCAACATAGTATTTGGAGCAGTATTTCTGATTTTAGTAAGATATTTACTTGTGGACCAAACCCCATGATGAAAGCCATTTCCGAAATTGCTCAATCCAAAAAAATTGATTGCGAAGCCTCACTCGAAAATACGATGGCCTGCGGCTTTGGAGCCTGTTTATGTTGCGTTACTGAAACTAGCGAAGGAAATAAATGTGTGTGCACCGATGGTCCGGTGTTTAATGTAAATGATTTAAAATGGTAAATCTAAACACAAGCGTTCATAATCTTAAGTTAAAGAATCCTGTATGCACGGCTTCAGGAACATTTGGCTTTGGTGAAGAGTTTAGCGATTTTTTAGACTTGAACAAATTGGGGGGTGTTTTTGTAAAAGGCCTCACATTGCACAACAGAGAAGGAAACCCCTACCCTCGTTTGGCTGAAACTGCATCAGGAATGCTGAATGCCGTAGGATTACAAAACAAAGGAATCGACTATTTTATAAATACTATTTACCCTCGCATTAAACATTTCAACACTCAAATAATTCCCAATGTTAATGGCTCTGTAGTTGAAGATTATATTGAGCTTACCGAAAAGCTTAATGAGGTTAAAGGGATTGATGCGATTGAACTAAATATTTCCTGCCCTAATGTTAAAGAAGGTGGGATGGCCTTTGGCGTTAGTTGTCAGTCGGCAGTGGCGGTAACCAAAGCCATTCGCAAAGTTTACGATAAAACACTGATCGTAAAACTATCGCCCAATGTAACCGATATTACCGAAATAGCCAAAGGAGTGGAAGGTGCCGGTGCCGATGCTGTTTCATTAGTAAATACATTTCTTGGAATGGCCATTGACTCCAAAACACGTAAACCTATACTTTCGACCATTACCGGAGGACTTTCGGGTCCAGCCATTAAACCCATTGCCTTGCGCATGGTTTGGCAAGTTTATAATGCCGTTAAGATTCCAATTATAGGAATGGGTGGAATTATGAATGCGACAG
>JAOZQX010000364.1:0-284 GCA_029931995.1 Bacteroidales bacterium | reverse complement strand
TGATCAACAGCTGTACAAATCGGAACAGCCAATTTTATCGACCCACAAGTTTCAATTAAGGTAATTGAAGGCATAAAAGATTATTGCAGTGAGAATAAAATCTCAAATGTAAATGATCTGATTGGGGCGATGGAAGTCTAACATCCAATATTTCTATTTAAAATTCTCTATATGCGTTTTGCATTCGTTGGCAACCTGCTGATTATAGCGGAAAGCCAAATCCTGATAATTGATCAGGTCAACAATGGTACCAATAAAACAGAGTCCGGCCGTAAAAATGTAAA
>JAOZQX010000066.1 GCA_029931995.1 Bacteroidales bacterium | reverse complement strand
CTTCATGTTCTTTTATTTTTTTCTCCCCTTCGCTTTTATTTTTAAAAGTTTTAACCATTCCATCTTCATTAAAATCATAAAATTGGGACATACTTTGGGGTATTTGAGATGGAACTATACTTGCATTACCATTAGATAAATTGGGGAAAAAAGTTAGAAATCCAAGTGCCCCTGTAAGGAGTATTTTCTTTAAGGTTTTCCTTTTCATATTAGTTACTTTTGTAAGGTGATAACACTTTATAAAAGTTATCATTCCCAGCTCAATTTACAAAGAAATTTTGAATCTCAGGGGTGACACCCTGCAGGGTGTCACCCCTGTTTTGGCTCGTTTATTCAATAATCATCTTTTCGATCAAATCTTCATTGTGCATAAAATTATGAAACTCTATCAAATCATTGAGACCTCCAAACCATTCTAAAACATCATTTCTGTTAATGTTTGTAGGTGCAGATGTAATAATTGATTTATAGGAACTATAATTATAACTTTTGAAATTGCTGCAAATATTGTGTTTATATGGGTTGGCATGAATGTAGAACACTAGTCTAGTAAAATATTCATCACTGTTAATTTTTAATCTCCGAAAAGGTTTTAAAAACAGATTCCCATTTCTTTTTTCCCTATCATTTATTCTAAACGTATATTCTTGTATTAATCTTTTTAGCTGAAAAGAAAACAGGTGATCTTCAATATCTTCTTTAACTTTTATTAAAAAATGATAGTGGTTTGGAAGTATGGCATATGCAAATGTTTCACAGCAATTAGCCATATGATATTTAAACCGATGAAGAAAATATATATAATCTTCATGATTGAAGAATACATTTTCGTAATTATTGCCTCTATTGAAGATATGATAATAGTTTCCTGCTAGGATGGGAGTAATAATGTTTTTTGATGGCATAGCATAAATTTTAGCAGGGGTGACACCCCTGCATTTTTATACCATAAGTTTAGAAATGTCTCGTTGTAGCAAATGGGGTGACACCCTGCAGGGTGTCACCCCTTGTTATTTATTTCATTGCATCGCGATAGATGCTGATAATAATATCCTCGGTAATATTTCCGGGGGTAATTTTAACATCGCCTTTCACTATCGTTTGTTTTGCAAAAGCATGAAATTCAGATTCTTTTATTCCATAATCAGATAGTTTTGTAGATACACCCATGTTTTGGATAAATCGTTCAATTCCTCCTTTGGGTTTGAATAATCCGTCAAGGATATCTGTTTTTTCGGTTTCAAGTTTATGCTTTTTCAAATAATGGATGAATGCAGGCTGAAGAATAATGCAAGCTTTTCCGTGAGGTAGGCCGTGATAAATAGTTAAAGGATAGCCCATTATGTGGGGTAAAATTGTACTGGCATGACTGATGACTATGCCACCTAACATAGCTGCATAAGCCATTTGATTCATAGCTTCTGCTTGTTTTTTGGAGGCTCTCTCTAAATTCTCAATAATAATTTTAATGGCTTCTAAAGCAAGTTGATCGTTCAATTCAAAATTTTCTGTCGAAAGAAAAGCTTCGATGGCATGAGCCAAAGCATCCAGTCCGGTGTTTATAACTATAGCAGAAGGCATTGAATACGTTAGTTCAGGATCAATCAAAGAAATTGTTGGAAAAATATTTGGATGTGCAAATCCGTTTTTTGTATGTTCATTGGTATCTGTGAATACCGCAAAAGGTGTGGTTTCGCTACCTGTACCCGAAGACGTAGGAATGCAAACAATTGGTGTTACATCATGAACGGGGGCATTGTTCTCTACAATCTCTTTTATTTTAACATTAGTATTTTCCATTAATGCAATTCCTTTGGCTGCATCCATGCTCGAACCTCCACCAATTCCAATAATCAAGTCAATGTTTTTCGATTTGGCAAGTTCAGCTCCTTTTTCAACGGTAGTATAGGAGGGATTTTCTTCCACTTCACTGAATACAATTACATTCCTGTTTGTTAAAATTGAGCTACACTTATTAATGGTATCTGTTTTTTCAAGCAATACCTGATCGGTAACAATCAATACATTTTTAAAATTAGAATCTAAGAGTGTGTTTAAATTCTTAATCTTACCGCAACCAAAAATAATTTTTGTAGGGATGTGGAATGTGAAATTTTTCATTCTTCTTTTTTGATATGAATGTCTCTTTGAGGAAATGGAATTTGAATATTATTCTCTTTAAAACTTTGGTTAATAGAAAAGCGAAGATCGCTTTTTAAATTCTCAACCGTGAATGAATTTTTTACCCAAAAGAATAATTGAAAGTCTAAGGATGAATCCCCAAAATCTAAAAAACGAACGAAAGGTACCGGCTTTTCATAAATATCTTTATTGCTTGTAGCACATTTTAATAATAATTCCTCAACCAACTTTACATCTGATCCATAAGCTACCCCAACCTTAACGTTAAAACGGGTTTTTTTATCCATATGGCTCCAGTTTATGATGTTATCGTTAACTAACTTTGAGTTAGGTACGATGATTACTACATCATTGCGGGTTTTGATTTTAGATGTTCGGATGTTGAGCATGATTACTCTTCCGATGATGTTATTATCCAGTTCAATCACATCATTAATTTTAATACTGCCCTCAAATAGTAATACAATTCCTGAGGCAATATCATTAAATAACTGCTGAAGTCCGAGACCCACACCTACCAATAGAGCTGCCGCACTGGCAAGAAAAATCGATATTCTTACACCAACAGTATCGAGTATCAGGATGATAACGATAACCCAGATAAAGTACTTGATGATGAGGTTAATGGAATAGCCCGTGCCAGGATCAAGTTTCTTTTGGTTAACGATACCTTTCAGAAGCTTTTTGATAATTTTTAAAACAATAGCAGTGGCAATTATTATTATCAAAACCAGTAGTATGGAGTAGATGCTAATCACATAACTTTCGGTTTCTATTAATTTGAAGTTTATAATATCTTTAAAACTCATGATGAAAAATTTAGTAACCTAAATTACAATTTTATTTGTGAGTTTCAAAAAGTGATAATTGAATTTGTTAAGGATTATTCAGAAGTTTCTTCTTTTACTTCTTCTTTTACTTCTTCTTCGGGTTCTATAGTCTGTGTATTCCCAAATTCTTCTTCAAGCATAACTTTTAGTTTGGCAGGTTGAACAGTGGTTCGTTCGCCTTCTTTACAAAATGAGATTTTTCCGCTTTGCTCCGAAACCACAATTGCAATTGAATCTGATTGTTCAGTAATTCCAATGGCGGCTCTATGTCTTAATCCTAAACGAGGAGGGAGGTCAGGATTGTTTGAAACCGGCAGAATACAACCCGCTGCTTTTATTTCATTGTTGAAGATAATCATCGCTCCATCATGTAATGGGCTGTTTTTATAAAAAAGATTTTCAATCAGCGGTGCAGATATTTGTGCATTAAGGGTTTCGCCACTTTCTCTGATCTGACGTAATTCATTTTGTTTGGCAATCACAATCAAAGCACCTTCTTTAGCATCTGCCATCCGTTGGCAAGCCAAAATGATGGGGTCAATATCCAACTCTATCTCATATTTCATATTAATGGTCCAAAACAGAAATTTTCCTTTTCTCTTTTTTAGAAAGTTTGGAGTTCCGAGTGCTAATAAAAATTGCCTAATCTCCGGCTGGAAAATCACAATTAATGCAATAAAACCTACACTGATGAATGCTCCTAAAAACTGGCTAAGAAGTTCCATCTGTAAGGCATCCACTACTTTCCAAATCAGAAAAATTGCCACAATTCCCAAAAAAATGTTGATGGCAACTGTACCCCTCAAAAGACGATAAAGCTCAAATAATAGTACAGCTACTAAAAGAATATCCAAAATATCCAAGATGCGAATATCAATAAAACCGGTTAATAACATATTGAGCATGAGATATGATTGAAAAACAAATTTAATAAAATCTAGGATGCATTGTACTTCTGAATGAGTTTAATTGTTTCCATAGCTTCTTTAACATCGTGAACCCTTAGTATTTTAGCTCCATTTTGGATGGCTAAGGTATTCAGTACGCTGGTTCCGTTCAATGCCTCATCAGCATTTATTTCAAGTAGTTTGTGAATCATTGACTTGCGTGAAATCCCTACCATTAATGGAAATCCAATTTTTCTAAATTCATCAAGATGTTTCAATAAATGATAATTATGTTCAAGGGTTTTTCCAAAACCAAAACCGGGATCAAGGATTAATTGTTTGACTCCGGCATCAACGAATTTCTTAGATTGAGTTTTTAAAAAAAATTCAATTTCTTTCACAATATCACCATAAGTAGGATTTTGCTGCATATCCTGAGGCTTTCCCTTGATGTGCATTAAAACATAAGGAGTGTTATTTTTAGCAATTATTTCGGGCATTGTTTTATCAAAACTCCCTCCCGAAATATCATTGATCATATCTGCACCTTCATTCAAACATTGCTTAGCAATGCTTGCGCGCCAAGTATCTACCGAAATCCATATTTCTGGAAAAGTTGCACGCAAAATATGCAGGGACGGCAAAAGCCGATTACTTTCTTCTTTCTCACTAATTTTTGTAGCTCCCGGACGAGTACTTACTGCACCAATATCAAGAATGACTGCGCCCTCGCTAATATGTTTTTCGGCACGTTTTAGTAAATCCTGAGTGTTTTGATGGCGGCTTCCGTCGTAAAACGAATCGGGCGTTAAGTTTAAAATACCCATTACCAATGGATGTTTTAAATCAAGGGTTTTTGTTCCTGACCTAAGCTTTGTTTCTGTTGAAAACTTATCAATATTATCCTTCAATTTGTTTGGCATCAACGCAAGGAGTTTATAATTTTATCTGCTAAATTATTAAATTCTATGGATAATATCACCTCGAAGCAATTTGATTCGTCAACCGCTGAATGCAAGGACATTTTTATGACAAAAATGAAGGATTATGGAACGGCCTGGCGTATTTTGCGGACACCTTCCTTAACGGATCAGATATACATAAAAGCCAACCGTATTCGGAGTATCGAAGAAAAAGGGACGAGTAAAGTAAAAGAGGGAGTGAAGCCCGAATTTATTGGCATTATCAATTATTCGATTATGGCTTTGATACAACTTGAGTTAGGTGTAGCTGAGAAAGAGAAGATGGAGGTAAAAATTGTTGAGGAGTTATATGATAAGTATTTGGCTGAAGCAAAATCCTTAATGATGGATAAAAACCATGATTATGGCGAAGCGTGGAGGAATATGCGTATTAGTTCACTAACCGATATTATTCTGATGAAGTTATTGCGCGTAAAGCAAATTGAAGATAATGACGGTAAAACTTATATCTCCGAAGGCTTGGATGCCAACTATTTTGATATCATCAATTATTCGGTATTTGCTTTAATTAAACTTCACGAGGCTCAATAGTTATTCATTAAAATTATCAATAAATAGATGATCAATTTAAAAACAATTAGCCGAATTCTTGTCGGACTAATTTTTATTTTTTCAGGCTTTGTAAAAGGAGTAGATCCTCTGGGAACTGCCTATCGGATTGAAGACTATTTTATAGCCTATGGAACAGATTGGGCTATACCTCTCGCATTATCCCTGTCGATAGCCTTGAGTACGTTGGAGTTTGTTTTAGGTATTTCTTTATTATTAAACACACGCCTAAAAGCTTTATCATGGGTGATTTTGCCCTTAATGATTCTCTTTACCGGAATTACTTTATACGATGCAATTTATAGCCCGGTAGCTGATTGTGGATGTTTTGGTGATGCCATCAAATTAACCAATTGGCAAACTTTTTATAAAAATTTGATTCTAATTTTCTTCGTTTATATCATTTTTAAGCAACGGAAGAAATTTAAAAGTCCGATCCTATTTGGAGCTCAAAATGTTTTTATCTTGATCTTTACGATTGCCTTTGCAAGCTTCTCATATTATCAATTCAATCATCTTCCCATGATTGATTTCCGTGATTGGAAGATTGGAAATGACATGAGTTATGAAGGAGATGAAGAAGTGAAAGTGTTCCTGATATATAAAAATAAAGACAACGGAGAAGAAAAAGAATATCTGTCTCCTGACTATCCATGGAGTGATTCGGTTTGGATGAGTAAATGGGAGTTTGTTGATCAGCGGATTGAAAGAACTGGAATAAATGCAAAACATGATCTTTTCATTCAAACGAAAGATGGTTATAATATTACACGGGAGATCATTGAAAATCCTGATTATCAGTTTTTGTTTATTTCGTGGGATGTAAATAAAGCTTCAGAATCAGCCTTTGAAAAGATTAAAATATTAAACTATTATTTTGAAGAGAATGATATTGCCATCGCTGGTTTAACGAGCAGTTTTTCTGACGAAGTTGAATTAATGACAGCTAAATATCAGCTTGATTTTGATTTTTATAATATTGATGATATTGCTTTAAAAACGATGATCAGAGCGAATCCCGGATTAGTACTTTTAAAACAAGGGCGGATATTGAATAAATGGCATTATCATGATTTTCCGGGTATTGATGATCTGGAAAAAGAATTGAAAAAAGATTAAGTTTTCCTAAATCTACTTATCTTTAATCCATGCTAGGGTACATCTTAAAACGTTTATTTTATGGCTTATTGGTTCTGCTTGGAGTCATAACCGTTGTGTTCCTGTTGTTTAATGTATTGCCCGGTGATCCGGCCCGAATGATGTTAGGACAGCGTGCTGATATTGCTTCAGTTGAAGCCATCAATCATGACCTTGGATTGGATCAGCCTTTAACCAGCCAATATTTGGGGTTTTTGAATGATCTTTCGCCTATTTCTGTTCATACTCATGTTAATCAGGATTCTTACTGGTTTTTAGATGAAGAAAAATACTCATACATAAAACTGTTTACTGTAGCCGAACAAACTTATGTGTTAAAGAAACCGTATTTAAGAAGGTCGTATCAGAGTAAGCGAAAAGTATCGGAGATACTGGCTGAAGCGTTTCCGAAAACTATTCTTCTAGCAATGGTTTCAATCATATTTGCTACAATTTTAGGGGTTATAATCGGAATTATTGTTGCAGTTAAGAAAAATAAAATTATTGAAAAATTAGCTCTCGTATTCTCAGTTTTAGGAATGTCAATCCCCTCTTTTTTTGCTGCCT
>JAOZQX010000065.1 GCA_029931995.1 Bacteroidales bacterium | reverse complement strand
AGAATCTGAATGATGTTCATCCGGATTATATACAATGGATGCGCGAATTAAAATACTATATTGAAACCAAGGATTTTATATTTGTTCATGCGGGTTTAAATTTTAAAAACGATAATCCTTTTGCCGATAAGCAAGCAATGCTTTGGACTAGAGAATTTGAAATTATTCCAGAAAAAATTGGATTTAAAAAAGTCATTCACGGGCATGTGCCTGTAAGTTTAGAGTTCATGGATTTGAATATAAAAACTACATCCTATCCATTTATTGCGCTGGATAATGGAGTTTATATGAATGATTCTGTTGGGTATGGAAATCTTGTGGCGCTGGAGTTGGGGTCAATGGAATTAAAGATTCAGCCAAATTTGGATTTAAAAAAAGGGTGAATTCGTCAGAATCCACCCTCAATGAAAAAATGTTTGCTTTATTATTTTACAAATTCCTCAAAGCTTTCTATTTCTCTAGCTTTAAGTTCATTCTTTAGTGCAAATTTCTCGACTTTTTTTAATTGTTTTGCTTTAATATTTTCAAAGTTTGCCTTTGCTTCATCAAATTGTTCTTTCAGTAAATCATAATTTTTATAGTGCAAATTTGATGGCTTACCTAACCATGAACCAATAACACTATAAAGATTACTGATTTCTTCACGTAATTGGGGTTCAGAAGAGCCAACATAATTGTCTCCACTCATCACAACTACAGTCTCTTTTAAGGATTCAATTTCTTTGATAAGTTGATCTGATACTTTTTGAATCTTAGGATAATCTTTTTTAATGGTATTTACATAAGCCATTATTTCATCCATTTCATGAACCATATAAGCCAATTGTTGAGTTAAATCATATAGTTTATCACTCAACTCTAGTTTAAGTTTACGCGCTTCCAACGTAATTTTGGAATTCGGATCATAAATCAAATCAATATGCGATTCGTAAATTTCACGACCTTTTTTCAACACTATTTTATATCTTCCTGCCGGAAGTAATTCTGTTGACATTAATGCCATAATACTAAAGGTCTTACCTTTTGCTATTTTGGGTGGTTGTTTAACATAGTTCCAGTTTACAATATTAAGCCCTTTCTGTTTGCCAGGCCCCAGTTTTGCTACAAGTTCGTCCTTATCATTAAAAATTTCCATGGTCATTTTACCAAAGGTGTGACGTTTTTTCAGATAGTAAATGATTTTAGCTGAATGGTCTGGGTTTTCGCCAGTAAATTGAGTAGGAGATACCGTTCTGTTAAATGAGTTTTGTTCCCATATAATAGTTGGTTCTGTTTCAAAAAGATGTACTTTTTTCTGTAATACATCCTGATTGATTTTTCGTAATGGACTTATATCATCAATAATTATAATTCCTCTTCCGTGAGTTCCCATTACTAAATCGTTTGTTTTTTTCTGCATAGCCATGTAATGTACAGGAGCAGAAGGCATATTATTGGTGAATTTCGTCCAGTTTTTCCCTCCATTTATACTAATGTAAAGCCCTAATTCTGTCCCTAGAAATAGTAAATCTTCCTTTTCATAATCTTCTAATATATGGCGGGCAAAACCGACAATGTCATTATTGGCAATTGATTTCCAGGTTTTACCAAAATCGGTTGTTTTAAAAACATAAGTATTGTCATCATTAGCTGTATGTCCATCAAAAACAACATAAGCTGCTCCTTCGTGAAAATGACTGGCTTCAATGTGATAACACCATGTATGTGCCGGAAGGTCAGGAATATTAGCAATGACATTGCTCCAGTTTTTTCCTCCATCCATAGTCACTTGAACATTACCATCATCTGTACCCACCCAAATAATATTCTCATTTAGTGGGGATTCGGCAATAGTAAAAATAGTCGTATTATTTTCTGCACCGGTATTATCCAGTGAGAGACCTCCTGAGTTTCCTTGTTGTTGCTTAGCGGGATCATTGGTTGTCAGATCAGGGGAAATTCTTTCCCAGTTGTCACCCATATCTTCCGAGCGAAATAGGAACTGATTTCCTACATATACTCTGTCAGGTTTGTTCGGACTGATCTGAATAGCCGTATTCCAGTTATATCTGAATTTTGGATCTCCTTTTTCAGGGAAAGGCTGAATGCTAATGATTTCATTTTTATCAACATCAATTCGCCAAATAGACATTGCTCCCTGCATTTCTGAATAGAGTATGTTTTTTGTAGGATGTGGGTATACTCTAAAACCATCACCTATACCTACGCAGGTCCAATCATCCATTTTTATTCCACCAGCTTTGGATGAAGGCCCATACCAGGAACCATTATCTTGTAAACCACCATATACATTATAGGGTTCAGCATTATCAACACTCACATGATAAAATTGTGCGATGGGTAGATCATTAACCATATCAAATGTTGATCCACCATCAAAAGAACGATATACACCTCCATCATCAACACTATAAATCATATCCGAATTATTTATATCAAACCAGAAATCATGAACATCACCATGTTGTACTCCAACGTTTCTAAAGGTTTTTCCTCCATCACGACTGATCATACCAGATAATCCACATTTTGCTACTATATCGGAGTTTTTAGGATCCACAACAATTCTTGAAAAATAGAAAGGTCTTACTGCCAATCCAAAATCTTTGTTTTGATGTGTCCACGATTCACCTGCATTTTCTGAACGATATAAACCACATTTTGATTTATTTTCTGATTCAATAACAGCATAAACAATGTTTGAATTATTGGGGGCAACAGCTAATGCAAAACGCCCAAAAACACCTTCAGGGAAGCCGTTATGGATTTTATTCCAGCTTTTACCTCCATCAACGGATTTGTATAAAGCACTGTGTTCTCCGCCGGAGTTGAACGACCAAGCCGTTCTTCTGAATTCCCAAAAAGCTGCGTATAAAACATTAGGATTATTAGGATCCATAATTAAATCAGAACATCCAGTTGATAGGTTTCCGGGTAAAAGTTGTTCCCAGGTTATACCTCCATCGGAAGTTTTATAAACGCCTCTATCCGGATGATCACCCCACAATGGTCCTAAGATTCCAACATAAACTTCATCTGAATTATTGGGATTAATTTGAATACTACTGATATGATCGGATTCTTCAAAACCCATTTTCTTCCAATTATTACCTCCATCGGTTGATTTATATAAACCATCCCCGGGAGAAATACTGTTACGGGTCCAGGTTTCACCTGTTCCTACCCAAATTACATGATCCGGTTTATTGGGATCAATCGCAACGGTTCCGATAGATTGATTGTGATCGTCAAAAATGGGATTAAAACCAATAGCTCCATTAACTGATTTCCATACACCACCACCTGCAGTGCCGATATAAATGACTTTTGAATTTGTAGGATGTCCAACAATATCCGTTATTCTACCAATATTTGGACCAATATGTCGTGCTCTCATTGATCCGAAAAGTTCTTTACCTTTCAGGACAATGGGTTCTTGTGCAAAAGATGATACGGCAAAGCCAATCATCGTTACAAGAACGATAATGTATTTTTTCATTTGATTAGATTTTTATGAATGATATGTAATATTATTTTCGCTCTTCTGTTGTTGCTCCAGGAAATGCAAAGATTGAATCATCAACTTCCGGATTAATTTCAATGCTTTCAATATTCATTGGTTGTCCGGGTCGACCCTTAATCCCCTGAGTCATGGTAAATGCGAAATAGATACCATCAACTTCTTGATAATCACTAAAAACAGTTTGGGTTGTATATCCTTTAGCCTGACCAATTTTTGCCTCAGATTCGGTGGCTAAAAGCACAGAAGTTTCAGTATCAAAATAGAGATAAGTAGAATTTTCCACGTCCTTACCGTCGACTAATAAGGGTGTTCCTATGAGTCTGATCTTAAAGCAATCAGTTCCTTCAAAAGCTTCATTTTCTAGTAACTCGACGGTGTATCCCTTTTCTTTATAATTAAAGAGTTGACTGGGGAAATCTTTAATGGATCGTTTCAAATTTTCTGTAGTTTCACTATCGGATTTTTCGGCTTGCATATTCGCAAAATTATGTGCCCAAGAAGTTTCTCCGTCAAATGCAACCTGAACTAATTCTTGTCCTTGTAACTCAAATTTAACTAATTGTCTGCCATCTTTGAAAGTTATGATTGTGATAGGGAGTTCTCCTACATTTGGAGTGTTTACCTTGGCCAACATCTTTATGCCGTTAATTTTATTAAAGGCATCTATTCCGCCAATGGTTTCATAGTATGTTTCAATAATTTCTTCTGCAGTTTGAGCATGAGCAAAGCTAAACATCATTGCAAATGCTAATAATAAAGTAATTTTTTTCATTTTAATAATTATTAGATTGTTTTTAAGATTTTCCTATTAGTCGATTAAATTATTGTTTTATTACATAAACCAGCAAAAATAAATCTTAAAAAAGCATAAAAAAAAGGACATTCCGACGAATGCCCTTTTAAGTAGGATGAATTAAGAATCTTAGCCGTTAAATGCTTCTTCAAGATTTTTCTCAAAACGATAATTTACCACATCGCAACCATAGTTAAATATGCGGTTTTTATCACTTGTTTGGGCATAATGGAATTTATACTTCTCATTTAAATCGTTTGTGGAAAATAATGACAAGGCTTCCATGCGGATGTCAATCAGTTCTTCGGCACCATTCACTTTAAATTGTTTAAGTAAATCGGTTAATTGTTGGTAAGATAGACGTTCCACTTTTGAATTAAAATTGGCGTCAAATTCCTGAATGTGTTTTTGGGTATTCGTAAAGCTTCCACCCGATTCAATCGGTAATGAAGCAGGGAGAATTAGATGAGCCTGTTTTGCCGTATCTGTCATAAAATAATCCTGAACCATCACAAAATCAGTAACTGAAAGCCATCCGGCTACTTTTACTTTTTCTTTGGCACAGCCCATAGGGTCTTCACCGAAAATAAACATATTTTTCAGCTTACCTTTTTCAAGTAATTCCTGAGTGTTTGCTTCAAATTTTTTATTTGGTTTCACGCCCCATTTCTCTCCCATTTTTGTATTAAATGTATCGCAGTTCATAGATTGTGTTCCTACTCCAAAATCAGGCAAAATTCCCATATCAAAAATACCCTGCGAATTATTTTTCTCTTTTAAAGAAATTAGACCATTGGCAGTTTTACCGAGCTTGCCGGTAATCATAGCTAAATTAAATAATTCGCGACAAGCAGTTGATGATAATCTCTTTTCAGAAAATACGATTACCGCATTCATTTGGTTGTTGTACTCTTTAGCAAACTCAATGATGTTATCCATGAACGGAACGCCCGATTCTTTGATAAGTCCTACAAAGTCTTCTTTCAATAATTCTTCTTTGTATTCTTCAAAACCTTCGCAATTATCACCAATAAACATAGCATTGTGGAAGTTGTTGGCAACCAAATAATAATTTACCGCTTTTATGAAGTGGTAATAAGATTTGATTTTTATGCACGAATCAACTTTTTGTTCCATTAAACTGTTTTCTTCTTTCGTTACCAGTTCTAACAAAACATTGTTTTTGAATTGAGCCTGATTCAACATAAACCCAGCCACAGCATTATCCTGATTAATTTCGGTGCCAATCATATAAATCTTGCTGGCATCTTTTAGTTCTTCAAACGGAACATTGTCCATGCTGTTAAAGATGTACCCATTGCCACGACTCAGATAATGAAAACTATTGACATTATTGGTTTTTACCGCTGCACGAGCCAGCTTCTGGATCAGGTATAGTTCCTCATTGGTTAAACGTGCTCCGGCAAAGAAAGCATTTTCATCGGCATTAACACCTGTAATTTTTTCTTTGATCAGCTTATAAGCTTTCTTAAAACTGATTTCTTTGAATTTCCCGTTAACCTTTAATAATGGTTTGGTAATGCGGCTGTTGTCGTTCAAATATTGATAACCAAATTTTGGGTATTTACAAAGATTTCCATGTTTATTGATTGCTCCGTCCACGCCCTCAACTTTCATCACAAATTGATTTTTGTGTTGAAGATCGATTTCGCAACCTATCGAACAATAATTGCAAATGGTAGAAGCATGATCCAATTGAACCGGTCCTGGTTTGAATAAAACATTTTCGGTAATAGCTCCGGTAGGACAAGTAGAGATACACAATCCACAGCTTTCGCAAGAAGTGTCTTGTAAACTTTCGCCCATACTTGGCGCTACAAAAGTATCATAGCCACGGTTTACCAATCCTAAGGCATTGGCGCCAACCACTTCATGACAAATACGTACACAACGGGCGCATAAAATACATTTGTTATTATCAATTTCGATATAAGGATGACGGAAATCTACCTCGTAGGATTTGAATTCTCCGGAGAGTTTTTTCTGATCTACATTGTATTCGGTAGAGTATTTTTTTAAATCACAAGAGAAAACCTCAGTACAGCCACACTCCAAACAGCGTTGTGCTTCGTGTTTGGCTACATCTTCGCTACCGTAACCCAGCTCTACTTCTTTAAAGTTCATCCGGTCTTTTGGTGGGAGTACCGGCATCTCTTCGCGAATTTGTTTCGCAAATTTTTCTTTGTAAGCTTCTGGAGTTTGTTTCTCAAAATTATCTTTTATACTGATAAACTCTTTTTTAGGAGGTTCAACCGCCATTCCCGAGAGGAATAAATGACAAGAGCGAGAAGCGATTTTTGCTTGAGCAACTGCTTCGATCAAAGTGGCAGGTCCGGTAACACCATCCCCGGCAGCAAACATATTTTCGATTCCGGTTTGCAGGGTTTTAGGATTGGCATCAATATCGCCCCAGCGATTCAGTTTAAGTTCGCCTTCCTTAACAGTTTCGTTTACATCATCCAAGAAATTAACCACGGTTTTTTGACCGATGGCAGCTAAAATATAATCCACTTCCAAATCGAAATCAGAACCCTCAACAGGAACCGGACGACGACGTCCTGAAGCATCAGCTTCGCCTAATTCCATTTTAATACAGGTTACCGATTTTAGTTTGCCATTCTCATCTTTATTAACTTTGGATGGGTTGGTTAACAACAAATATTGAACACCTTCCAATTTCGATTCGTGAATCTCGATGGGGTTTGCGGGCATTTCTTTTTCGGTACGACGATAGATTACATAAACTTCTTCCGAGCCACAAT
>JAOZQX010000363.1 GCA_029931995.1 Bacteroidales bacterium | reverse complement strand
ACTTTTAATGACTGGAACAAAATAGTTCCAAAAGCAATAATTAAAGCAAAAATAACGGCTAAAACAAAAACCCACCAGCTTAAATCAATTTTATAGGAAAAAGATTGCAACCATTTATCCATCAGATACCAAGAAACAGGAATGGCAATTATCGAAGCTATTAGAACCAATTTCAAAAAATTAACTGATAATTTTTGAATGATACTTTGAACACTAGAGCCTAGTATTTTCCTGATTCCGATTTCTTTGGACCGCTGTTCGGCTATAAAAGAAGCTAATCCGAATAATCCTAAAGCAGCAATAAATATAGCCAATACCGTAAAATATATAAAGGTTTTTCCCAATCTAAGTTCATCTTGGTATTGTCGCTCAAACCGACTCGACATAAAATATCCGCTAAATGGCCATGAATTGTCAATCTCCGAATAAACCAATTCAACCTGATCGATTACATTTTCAGCATCATCCACATTCATTTTTATAAGTGCCCATCCATTTTCTTTTTCACCAAATTTAAATATTAACGGATCTATATCATTATGCAGCGATTCAAAATTAAAGTCTTTTACAACCCCTATTACAGTAACCGGAATATCAACAGCTTCTCCATTAATTACATCTTTAGTAATAATCTTTTTCCCAATAGGATTATCCCAAGCTGTAGTTTTTACAATTGCTTCATTTATTATTACAGCACTTTTATCTGCTGAATTCTCAGGGTCAAAGTTTCTCCCCACAAGAATTGGAATCTCTAACATTTCAAAAAAATTCTGATCCACTACATAATCCTGAATGGTTTGCGGTTCATCATTATCAAAACCTTCAAATCGCATGGGCGTAATTGAACGAGCACCAGAACCCGGATAATTTGAAGTTAGCGAAACTTGAGATATTGCTGCAATTTTCACTAATTCATTTTTGAATATATCAGGATGGTTGTCAATATAATCGCCCCTTATTGGAACAACATAAACTTGATCGCTTTCAAAACCAAGATCGGCATTTTTTACATAGTCAAGTTGTTGAAACACGACAAGTGTACCGGCAATCAAAACAATTGAAATAACAAACTGGAAAACCACCAAAAAATTACGAAAAAATGCACTGCCCGAACCTAGCTTTAATTTGCCCTTAAGTATAGTAACCGGTTTAAACTTCGACAAATAAAAAGCGGGGTAACTTCCTGCAATAATTCCGACTAAAATTGCAAGACCAAAAAAACTCAAAGTCAATGGCCAATTATCGAAATAAGAAATTTTTAAACTTTGATTAATAAGCAAATTAAACTCCGGTAATAATATTTCAGCCAATGTAACAGCCAAAATCAAAGAAATTAAACTTAATAATACAGATTCAGCAAGAAATTGTCCTATTAGTTGTTTTCGATAGGCTCCTATTACTTTCCGGATACCAACTTCTCTTAACCTGTTTACAGAACGGGCTGTACTTAGATTCATAAAATTTATACAAGCAATTAGTAAAATAAATATCCCAATAGCCGAATAAAGCAAAACTGTTGTCATTGAACCTCCATCGCCATCATCAAATGAAAATTCAGAATACAAATGAATATCCTTTATAGCTTGCAATGAAAAACTTACTTCAACATCGAACTGTTTTGTCATTGGATGAGAATTAATATATTTTTCAATAATAGCCGGAAATTCTTTTTCTAAATCCTCAGGAGAGTATCCATCAGCTAATTTCAAATAGCTTGGATAATTTATACCTAACCAAGAATCAACCGGAGGGCCTCCTCGATTTAATTGATATAAACTAACAAAGGAAGATATTATTCCATAATTTATATGCGAATTGGCAGGCCAATCCTCAATTACACAACTTACAGCATATTTCTTCCCATTATCAGCTTCAATAATTTTTCCGATTGGATTTTCATCACCAAAAAACTTCCTGGCCTTACTTTCTG
>JAOZQX010000064.1:2836-7106 GCA_029931995.1 Bacteroidales bacterium | reverse complement strand
AATTTACAGAAAAAAAGAGTTATTAATAAAATTTATTCTCCAGAAAACATTGAATGCCTTGTTCGCTCGCATCGAAATGGGGTTGAGGTAGTTTTTTTGGATCGTACCATTGCCAAGCTTCGCATTTTTCGGGCTCCATGATTCTTGCTTCTTCCTTAAAATATGTAGCTAAAAGTATTACCGATACATAGTGTACTTCCTCCAGTTCATATGTTTTTAAGTTATTTGTAACTGAAATAACTTTAGGATTTTTGATATTGATTCCGGTTTCTTCTTTTACTTCGCGAATGGCAGCTTCTTCAAAAGTTTCACCAATTTCCAGATGACCACCGGGAATGGAATAATAGGGTGCATGAGAATTTTTCCGTTTTCCGATAAGCACTTTATCATCTTTGAGTAAAATAACACCAATCCCGACTTTAACCATCTTACTTTTGTTTAATGAAATCTAATTCGGTAAAATCGAAATCCGGATTTGGAATATCTACAATTAAACTGGTGATTTCAGCATTTGTATTAGTCAGGAAACTAACTGTGCCTTTTGGTAAAGAGGGCGCATCCTGAAATTTAACTTCAAAAACATTAGCATTAAAATGAGTCAATGTTCCATGAAACATTTCTGTATGTTCAAAACGGATGTAGAGCTGATCTTCTTCAATGCTAACATTAAGGCCGCCATAAACATTTCCGCTATAATGACCAGTATATTTATTGAGTGGGAGTGAAGCTTCGATGTTTGTTGAATCAATTAGCATTTCCACATCATCATCATTATTTTTCTTCTTTCTTTCCAGGATTATTGTTGCCCAGTCTTTATCCTCTCCTCCTAAAAAAGCATCCAAAGTTTTGTACATGATGGGTGAGTATAGTGAAGTGATTTTATTGCTTAAGATGACCATTCCTAAATTCTCCTCGGGTACTAAAACAGTAGCTGTTATGGTGCCATCGTAACCGCCAGTGTGCATAATAATTTTTCGGCCTAGGTAGTCAAATAAGCCCCAGCCTAATCCATAAGCTTTAAAATGTGTACTTGGCCAATATTCTTTTGATTTCTCGGAAACTTTCCGACTGGTATGAGCAGTCCACATGTCATGTTGCATCTCAGCCGTAAAAATTGTATCACCATTAAATGAACCCTGATTTAGTTGTAATTTTAACCATTGTGAAACATCCGTGACGTTTGAAATGATACCTCCCATCGCTTTTCCATTATCCCAATTAACATAGGGGATTTGAATAACTTCCTCATTATGGTCGATGTGTGGGCTAGTGTAATTCCCTGTCGATTCAATATCATTGGTAGTTGTAATAGTACGGTTCATGCTCAATGGTTCAAAAAACTTTTCTTGCATAAATTCATCCCAACTTAAACCACTTACTTTCTCTAGAATCAAACCAGCAGTAATATACATGATGTTTGAGTATCCGTATGCTTCTCTGAAACCATAGGTGGGTTTTAAATAACGCGCTCTTCTTGCTATTTCTTCTGACGAATGATCGGATGCATACCAAATTAAATCGCCGGAAAATGTAACTAAACCCGAACGATGACAAAGTAAATCTCTAATTGTTATATGATCGCTGACGTAGGAGTCGTACAACTCAAACCATGGGAGGTGGTCTTTTACTTTATCATCCAATGATAATTTCCCTTCCCCCTCTAATATTTTTATACCTGCAGAGGTGAATGCTTTAGTGTTTGAAGCGATAGCAAAATTGGTATTTTCGTCTATCTTTTCATCACCATTAATATTTTTAACTCCAAACCCTTTTGCATAAATTAGTTCATTGTCTTTTACAATACCAATGGCCATTCCGGGTACTTCCCATTGTTCAAGTGCTTTTTGATAAGATATTTCTAAATCACTAAGTTTTTCTAAATCAGTGGATGTTTGTTTACATGCACTAAAGAGGAAAAAAATAATTAGCAAGAGTATGAGAAAACGATCTTTTTTCATTTTTATAAGTTAAAGATTATTGATAATTTCTTTCATAATTTCTGAAGCCTTCCCTTGCAGAAAAATATCTGTAATAGAAGAGGTGAATTTTGATTTTTCTGGGTTGATCTCAATAATGATTGCCTCGCTTTGTTTTGCTACAACCGGCATATGGCAGGCTGGCATAACTTCGCCAGTGGTTCCGATTACGAGCATAACTTTTGATTTTTGAGCTGCCTCAATGGAATTTTGATACGCATGGCTTGGAATTCCTTCCCCGAAAAAAATAAAATCGGGTTTTAGTAAATGATTGCACTCAGGACATAATACAGGGGCTTTATTCAGATTTACTGTTGAAGCATGGGCTTTAAATTTGCAGGAAGTACAAATTAATTGTTTTGAATTTCCATGGAATTCGTGAACGATTTTGCTTCCAGCTTCCTGATGCAGGTTGTCAATATTTTGTGTAATAATTGCCTTGAGTTTTTCTTGTTTCTCCAGTTTTGCAAGCCCTATATGTGCAAAGTTTGGTTTGGCTTCATCAAAAAAATCGTAAAAAATTTCTTTAATAACCGTCCATGACTCCTTAGGGTTTGAGTAAAAATAGTGTATATCTAAAACCTGAGGGTCGTATTTGTTCCAAAGGCCTTTCTCACCTCTAAAAGGGGGTATGCCACTTTCAACTGATATACCGGCTCCGGTAAATGCAGTAGTATAGTCTGATTTTTTAATGAGCTTAACAGCCTCTTTGATCAGTGTTTCCACAGTTTAATGGCTTTAATCAAAATTATTTTGGAATATAAATGTACTAAAATTCAGTTAATTCTTTTATCATTCTTAGTTAGACCATTTATTCAAACGATCCTGAATAAATTCAATAATTTGACTGTTTTCTTCTTTACCTTTTTTGCTTATTTCAATGGCCTCTCCAAACTCCATATATATCGGTTTTGAACGATTAATAGGTCCTAAATCTTTGACGATTTTACCATTTCCCCAAAAATCTGTTTTTATGGCAATGGGTATAGCTTTTACTTTTGCTTTAGAGGCTAATTTAACACCAAGCGAATTAAACGTTTCAGGATTAATGTTTGGATATCTGGTGCTTTGTGGGAAGATGATGACTGAAATTCCATTTGATAATAATTTCTCACCTTTTGTAAGTACTCTCAATAAATCAACTCTAGTATTCTCTCTGCTAACTACTATCGGATTGGTTGCACGCATAATTGGTCCGAAGAAAGGATAGGTTACAAGAGTACTTTTAACAACAAAAGTTGCATCCAGTTTTGAAGCAATTATAACTGGGAAAATCATGGTCTCTAATGCGCTCATATGATTACTAACGAAGACATATGGGCCATTTTCAGGATCGATATTATTTAGCCCTGTGATGTGAAATTTTCCTCCACAATTTTCGATAATTCTAAAAATCCTCATCGAAGATGCAGCCCAGGCTTCTGTAGTATATGTTTTATTTAAAGCCATTTTTCGGCTGTGAAAAACCTCTCTGGCATATTTATATAAAAAGTATGCTCTGGAATTTAATGATAAACGGTCGCCCCAAACTCTTGAATGGTTTTCAGGTGTTTTATAAGTATCTTCGGTGAAGTACACTGTTCTCACTAGTTAAGTTTTAATTTGATGTAAAATTAGGAAAATCTTAATCAATAATAATAAAGATTACAAGAAGGATTAAAGATTTTCTTCAATTCGGCAATTTTGTTAAATTTGTTAACGCTAATTAAATGACTTCAAGCATTTAGTTTTAGAAGAAAGTAAGTAGTAAATTGTATGAAAATAAAAATATTTGAGATGAAGAAGAGTATTGGTTTGTCATTATTTGTTTTGTTTTTGCTAAGCAGTACAATGGTAATTGGAAAAACGCCTGATATGCATTGTTTTTATCAGCATGATGAATTTGTAATTGATGGCAAAAATGATGATTGGGGAGACATGGCTATTTATGATGAGAAAACATCTATTATTAGTAATATTTCTAATGATCGGGAGAATATCTATATAAAGATACGTATTCCTAATTATAGTGTTATTAATAGAATGTTTTTAGGTGGATTTACTATTTGGTTTAATGACGAAGGGAAAGCACGGCGAAAGGTTGGTATAGCATTTCCTCTTCAAGATGAGGTTTCTAATGAAATTCAAAGACAAGAAAGAATGTTAAAGGGATTGGCGAAAGAGCAAATTGAACGATTGCAGAAAAAAAATCTTGAAGAATTTAATGTAAAATTTGCTACTGGTTTAGCAAGCATAAATGTGCTGGATAAAGATTTGAAAGTTCTTCAATACAGACCACTCTCTAAAAACGATAG
>JAOZQX010000064.1:359-2826 GCA_029931995.1 Bacteroidales bacterium | reverse complement strand
AAGTGGTTTGAGTGCTACTCTTAGATTAGTTGATTTTGATCTTTTATTATACGAAGCAAGAATTCCATTGGATATAGTTTTTGAGAAGAAAGAAGAATTCTTGAATTCAAAAAAGAAATATTTTAGTCTTGCTTTTGAATTTGGTAAATATGAAGATAAAAAATTAAAGGCTAAGGCAGTGACCATACCTAATGATTTGAGGCAAAGCCGTAATCCATATTATAAAAGGTATAGGAGTAGAATGGAAACCTATGGCATGTTTCCTGCGATTGATACTTGGTATAGACGAGTTTATTTGAGTATAGAATAAAAAAAAGCCAGCTTCTTAAGCTGGCTTTTTTAATGTTTTATTTGAGCCACTTATCGAGCCAATTGAAAAAGGTACGTTGCCATAAAATAGCATTTTGAGGTTGTAGCACCCAGTGATTTTCATCCGGATAAAACAAAAATTCAGCAGGGATTCCTTTTAAGCGTGCAGCATTAAAAGCGCTCATTCCTTGTGTGTATGTTATTCTGTAATCAAGTTCACCGTGAATTATTAAAATAGGTGTATCCCATTTGTCGACAAATTTGTGAGGTGAGTGAGCATATGTTTCTTGTGCAACCTTATTATTTTTATCCCAAAATGAACCACCAACATCCCAATTATCAAACCATAACTCTTCAGTTTCTAGATACTGAGCTTCTTTGTTGAAAACACCGTCGTGGGCGATAAATGCTTTAAAACGGCCTTCATGATTGCCTGCTAAATAAAATGCAGCGTATCCACCAGCACTTGCTCCAACAGCTCCTATTTTGTTTTCATCTACATAGGGCTCTTTTGAAAGTTCATCAATAGCATCTAAATAATCTTGCATGCTTTTACCATGATAGTCGCCACTAATTTGCTCTTGCCATGCTTGTCCAAAACCAGAAACTCCTCTGCGGGCAGGTGCTACAACTATGTAATTGTTTGCAGCCATAATTTGATAGTTCCAACGATAATGAAAACTCTGACTTAAAGGACCTTGAGGACCGCCTTTGCAATATAATATAGCAGGGTATTTTTTATTCGGATCAAAATTAGGTGGATAGATAACAAAAACTTGCATATTTTCATTGTCATGTGTTTTTATCCACCGTTCTTCAACTTCACCCATTTTTAATTGACCTAATAAATTTTTATTCGTAAAAGTAATTTGAGTTCCTTCACCACTTTCAATATTAACTGAGAATAATTCAGTTGGAAGGGACATTGTTTGTTTGGGGGCAATAATTTTATCGCTAGCTAATGCAATCCCTTTGTAGTCATGCAAGCCTTCTGTTATTTGTTTTATTTCACCCGTTCCTAAATTGTATTTATAAATTTGAAATGCGCCATGCCAATCACTGGTGAAATAAATTTCTTTACTGTCGTCAGCCCATGTGAGATTGCCTGTGTTTTGATCGAAATCCTTAGTGGCATATGTTAGGTCACCCGTTTTAAGGTTCATGATGAAAAGACGATTTTGGTCAGATTCATATCCGTCACGTTCCATGCTTTCCCAGGCCATATAATTTCCATCAGGAGAAAATAAAGGAGCAATATCAAATCCCATCATTCCTTTGGTCATGTTTTGGGTTTCACCAGTTTCTAAATTATAGAAATAGATATCAGAATTTGTTGATAGCGTTGCAGCTTTACCATAAAGTTTTTTACTTGTATAAGCAATTATTTTTCCGTCAGTGCTCCAATCAACTTGCTCAATTCCTCCCCATGGTTTTAATGGTGTTTGAAATACTTCGCCTTCATTGATATCTTTATCGTTCCAAATTTTAGTTCCATCATAATCAGCATAAAAAACATGGCTGTAAGTATCAACCCAATGATCCCAATGGCGGTACATTAAATCATTTTGAATACGACCGGTGGCTAAAGGAAGATCGGGATGCATATCGTGTACATCCGACTCTACCTTCACCTCTTTTGTGTACATTAGTTTAGTCATGTCTGGCGAATATTTGTAGCCAGTAATTCCTCCTTCTATATCTGTAATTTGTTTACGATCTGTTCCATCCAGATTCATTTCCCAAAGTTGTCCGCCATAGGTGAAACTAATTTTTTTACCATCAGGCCTCCATGTAGGCAATGACTCACTTTTATTGGTTTTTGTAATTTGTTTTAGGTTAGAACCGTCAATAGATATTGTATATAAATCTCCATTCCCTTTATTCTGAGGAATATCATAATAAACAACTCTATATAAAACAGTTTGCTTGTCGGGAGATACACTTACGCTGCTTACTCTGCCAATACTCCATAGAACTTCCGGAGTCATTAAATCAGAACTAAGTGTAAGATCTTTTTTCCCAATATAATCTCCTTCTTCCTCAGTTGGAGCTTGCATACATGCTTGTGCTAGAAATAGTATCAGCACAAGGCTAAATAATTTAAATGTTAATTTTTTCATTTTTTGGATTTTATTTGTTTGGTGGTGCTAAGTTCTGA
>JAOZQX010000064.1:0-349 GCA_029931995.1 Bacteroidales bacterium | reverse complement strand
ACTTCCGTTACCTATTTTAGTATTAACACTTAAATTTCCACGATGTAGTTGCATTATTTGTTTTGAAAGGCTGAGTCCAATTCCTGAGCCTGTTTTTTTAGTAGTGAAGAAAGGAATGAAAATTTGGTCGAGTACGTCATCAGTAATACCAGGGCCGTTGTCTATAATCTCTATAAAAACAGAATCTTCACTTTGATAAATAGCTACATCAATTTTTTTTGTTTTTTGTTTTTGTGTTGCTTCAATTGCATTCAATAAAATATTAATAATTACTTGCTCAATTAATTCATGGTCGGCTTCTATATTTAGTTTCTGTGGGCAATCTATATTAAAATCGATATTCATTTCA
>JAOZQX010000063.1:6132-7158 GCA_029931995.1 Bacteroidales bacterium | reverse complement strand
TTCGACACCCAACTTGCCGATTCAATATAGAGATGGGTTTATTGGTGCTGTGATTGGGGGGAAGCATAAAACCAAAATATTCCCCATTGATAAGTGGATTGAACTAATTGGGGAAATAGATGAACCGTTTATTCTTTTGGGTGGATCTGAAGATTTTGAAGAAGGTGAAAAAATTGCAAAAAACTATAATGGTAAAGTTTGGAATACCTGCGGGAAATTCAGTTTAAGTCAATCAGCTTCGCTTGTTAAAATAGCCGATCAAATTATTACTAATGATACCGGATTGATGCATGTTGCGGCAGCGTTCAAGAAGCCAATCATCTCAGTATGGGGTAATACCATTCCTGAGTTTGGGATGTATCCGTATTTGCCGCAAGGACAAATGCATAAAATGAGTATGATTCAGGTGCATGGATTGAAGTGCAGGCCTTGCAGTAAAATTGGTTATTCAAAATGTCCAAAAGAACACTTTGATTGCATGAATAAAATTGAGATCAAAAGTATTATTGAAGAATTAGGTTGTTAATTCCCCAAGCCTACAAAAGGATTATTCTTTCTTTCAAAACCAATAGAAGTATCTGGCCCATGACCTGCAATTACTCTCACATCTTCATCCAAAATAAATAGTTTTTCGTGTATGCTTTGTTTCAAGAGTTCGAAATCTCCGCTTGGTAAGTCTGTTCGTCCAATGCTCCCATGAAATAGAACATCCCCAACAATTACAAATTTTTGATCCTGACTGTACAAACAAATGCTTCCATCGGCATGACCGGGGGTGTGAAATACTTCAAGGCTGGAATTGCCAAATTTTATAATATCTCCTTCTGCAAGAAAATGGGAGGGTGTAATTAATTCTTCAATAGAAAAGCCAAAGCTCAATCCATGTTGAACAGCTGTTTTCAAAAACATTTCACCATCTTTATGAATTTCTAAGCCTGCATTAAAATATTCACTTACAAAGTTACATCCCAAAATATGATCGACATGACAGTGAGTGTTTACTTGTTTTAAAACATTCAACTTATT
>JAOZQX010000063.1:0-6122 GCA_029931995.1 Bacteroidales bacterium | reverse complement strand
TTCAACTTAGTATCTTTAATAAATTCAACAAGTTTTTCGCGTTCGTGGTCATCATAACAGGCCGCATCAACAATAATACATTCTTTGGTTTCGTCGTAAAGCAAAATTGTATTTACTTGAAAAGCATTAAATGCAAACTTTTTAATTTGTATCATGGAAATTTATTTATGAAAGTTTGTGAAGACAAAAATAGTATTTAAGATTGAGCTTCTGAAGCCCGCAATTAATTTATAATAAATTTTAGCTACACAAGCAAGTAAAATTTGTTTATTGTTTCAACACAATTTCATATTTATTTTTTCGGAATATTTAATTGAAATATTGACTTTAGAAAATTGCCTTGATTAAAAAGTTTTATCTTTGAAATGCCCTAAAAATAGGACTTGTAAAAAATCTAAAAACCTACTAGCAAAATGTAGACCAAAATTATTTTTTGGAACTTAAATTTTTTTAGAAAAAGAATTAAGCCTCCTATACTTTTTTAAGTCAGTCATTTAGATTTTTCAACTTTCATCTGTTAATAAAATTTTCTCAACTAAGCTATTTTTGATTGTATATTGCTGATAGAAAAAAACAAGAGCTGATAAATTTTAACAGCCAGATTACCAGCTAAATATAAAAAACCCAAATTTAACTTAGCAATATAAAAAGCATGGAGAATAATCTTTTCGCCAGTACTAACAAGGACCTGGATCAGAAAAAGGATACTAGCTTTTATGATGAGGTTTTAGAAAAGAGAATCAGGCCTCAAATAATGTCTGATGACGCAAACATTCAAAAGGAGAACGAAGTGAGAGAAGAAGTAGAAATGTTGGAAGTTGTTGCACCGAAAGCGAAGGAATTGAAAAAGTATTCTCATGATGAAATTCTTGTGGCAGCTACTGAATATTTTAAGGGAGATACCCTTGCTGCAAATGTGTGGATGAACAAATATGCTCTGAAGAATTCGGATGGTGAAGTTTTTGAATTAACACCTGATGACATGCATCACAGATTGGCTCGTGAAATTGCAAGAATTGAACATAAATATCCCAACCCTCTTAGCGAAGATGAAATCTTTAATTTGCTGAAAGACTTTAAATATATTATACCTCAAGGTAGCCCGATGGCCGGAATTGGAAATAATTTCCAGGTTTCCTCTCTTTCCAATTGTTTTGTAATTGGTGGCGATGAACAATCGGATTCTTACGGCGGAATCATGAAAGTGGATCAGGAGCAGGTACAATTGATGAAGCGTAGGGGAGGAGTAGGTCATGACTTGTCGCATATTCGTCCTGCCGGAAGTCAGGTAAAAAACAGCGCTTTAACTTCAACGGGCATTGTTCCGTTTATGGAAAGATATTCAAACTCAACCCGCGAAGTTGCTCAAGATGGTCGGCGAGGCGCCTTAATGCTTAGTATTTCAGTTAAACATCCTGATGCCGAAAATTTTATTGATGCAAAAATGGAGCAGGGGAAAGTTACCGGAGCTAATGTTTCGGTAAAAATTGATGACGACTTTATGAAGGCTGTCATCAAAGGAACCACATATAAGCAACAATATCCTATAAATACAGATAACCCTAAAGTTGAAAGAGAAATTGACGCACGGCAATTATGGGATAAGATTATTCATAATGCGTGGCAATCAGCTGAGCCAGGAATTCTTTTCTGGGATACCGTAATTAAGGAATCGGTACCCGACAGCTATGCTGATCTTGGATTTAAAACTTTATCTACAAATCCATGTGGCGAAATTCCTTTATGTCCTTATGATAGCTGCCGCTTATTAGCACTAAATCTGTATAGTTACGTTGATAATCCGTTTACTAAAGATGCAAGTTTTGACGGTTCTTTATTCTCAAAACACGTGCATTATGCTCAACGTATTATGGACGATATTATCGATCTTGAAACTGAAAAGATTGATGGAATTATTGCTAAAATTGACTCTGATCCTGAAGACGAGGAAATTAAACGTATTGAAAGAAATCTGTGGGTAAACATCCGCAAAAAAACATTAGAAGGTCGACGTACCGGAATTGGCATTACGGCCGAAGGTGATATGCTTGCGGCACTTAGCTGTCGTTATGGTTCAGAAACAGCCACAAACTTTTCAACTGAAGTTCATAAATTATTAGCTGTTGAAGCTTATCGCTCATCGGTTGATTTAGCCAGAGATAGGGGGGCGTTCCCAATATTTGATATTGAACGCGAGAAAAACAATCCATTTATACAACGTATTAAAGAAGCCGCTCCTAAGGTGTACGAAAGCATGGAGAAATTTGGACGTAGAAATATTGCCATGTTAACAATTGCCCCAACAGGAAGTGTGAGTATATGTACACAAACTTCATCGGGGATTGAGCCTGTTTTCATGGTTTCTTATAAACGTCGTCGGAAAGTTAACCCCAATGATAAAAATGTAAAAATTAGTTTTACAGATGAGATTGGCGATAGTTGGGAAGAATATGTTGTATTTCATCCCAAATTTATTGAATGGTTAAAAGTAAGAGGCTTAAATCCTGATGAGGTAAGAAATTATCCTGAAGACCAATTAAATAAAATCATCGCAAAATCACCTTATTACAAAGCTACATCTAATGATATTGATTGGCTTAGCAAAGTAAAAATGCAAGGCTCAATTCAAAAATGGGTTGACCATTCCATTAGTGTTACTGTAAATATTCCTAAGGATACACCCGAAGAGATGGTTAGTAAAATTTATCAAACAGCTTGGGAAAGTGGGTGTAAAGGAATGACCATTTATCGTGATGGTTCTCGTTCAGGAGTTTTGGTAACCAATGATAAAAAAGAGGAAGAAGACAATGAATTTAAAGAAACAAAAGCTCCTCCTCGCCCTAAAGTTTTAGAAGCTGAGATTGTTCGTTTCCAAAATGATTATGAAAAATGGATTGCGGTTATTGGTACTTTAGATAATAAACCGTATGAAATTTTTACAGGTAGAGCCGAAGGATTTTTGGTGCCTCCAACTGTGAATAAGGGCTTCGTTATTAAAAGTAAAACAGAAAATCAAAATACCCGTTACGATTTTCAATTTGAAGACAAGGATGGCTATAAAACTACTATTGAAGGCTTATCCAGATCATTTGATAAAGAATTTTGGAATTATGCCAAGTTAATTTCTGGGATTCTTCGTCATGGAATGCCATTGCCATTTGTAACCGAACTGATTTCAAATTTGACTTTGGATGATGAATCTATTAATACCTGGAAAAATGGTGTAATTCGTGCTTTGAAAAAATACATCCCCGATGGAACAACCTCTAAAAAAACAAGTTGTCCCGAATGTGATGACAAAGAAGGCTTGGTATATCAGGATGGTTGTTTAACATGTACCTCTTGTGGGTATTCAAAATGCGGATAATTTTCATCTGTTTAAATAGAATAAAAGAAAAACCCGACTCAATTGAGTCGGGTTTTTTTATGATCAGAATTTTAAAATATTATTTTAAAAATTGCTTCGCATAAAAACATTTACTTGAGGTCTTTCTCCTTTTTTAACTCTTACGCGCCAATTTTTTGAAATATATCCTCCCGAGGTGAGTCCTACTCCAATTACCCGGTTATGGTATTCATCCTTATCCGAATTACATTTCACCGGAAATTTCATCCAAATTTTATTCGGAAAAATATTACCTGCACGGCTTGACAATCCTTTTCCTGTCGCATTCGAAAACCTAAATTGTACCCATGCATTTCGAGTTTCTTCTACAAAAGAATACCTGGCTTGTGGGAATAAATAAGTAATTTCCGGACCATTATTCGAAATGGTTGCCGTAATAGTATAAACATCCTGACCCTTAATTTCTTTTATATAAGAAGTAATAAAACTGATTTCTACACCCTCAATTTCAAACACCTGACCTTCTTTAATTTTTTGCCAGCCTTGTCCGAAAGAAGATTGAATAGTTAACATGAAAAAGCATGTAAGTAAAATGTAGGTAATTTTTTTCATAGCGTATTTTGATTAGTTAATTCAATAAATATAGGAAAATATTTTTTAAACAACAGCTTCCCTAAAACGATTGTTTATTCTAGAAACTTAGTTTGTGGTAATCGAAAGTTTGCCCGTCTTTAAATGCTTTTATTTTTTTTGCTAAAACGATAAATATTTCCAGATCATTTTTAGTAAGCCATTCATAAGCTTTAGCATTTCCATTGCAGGCATCGGCAAATACAATTAAAAATGAATACTTGTTTTTTTTTAACCATTCGTAAGCTTTGGGGTCTTCAGCAATAGCTGCATCCAAAATTGCCAAATGGGGGAATTTATTTTTTAATAACCATTGAGCGGCTTCATCACTTCCGCGGATAGCAATGCTCAAAGCGGCAAGTTCAGGATAGCCATTTTTCAACAACCAATCATGAATTTCTTTACTGCCGCCAATAGCTTCGCCAAAAGCGACCAATATTTTTGCCGGATAATTTTGCATTAAAAAATTTCTGTTTTAATTCCCAGTTGATGAACTCTCTCTGCAATTTGATGTAGTTCTTCAGATGAAATTTTTTCCAAATCTTTTGCAGGTGTTTTTCGGTCAATGGGGTATATCATTACATATTGAGGTTTAATTTTTTCAAGATGCTGCAACCAAAGCTGTATTTCTTTTTCACTGGTATTGTCAATGGACTGATCATTGTGTGTCCCTCTTAAAAATAAGGTTTGGATAATCACATCTCCTTTGAATTTACTTAAATCTCCAACAATATTTTCAAGCTTTTTTTGAGCATGTGGTAGATTAATTCTTTCAAACTGCTCTTGTGAACCAGCATCCAGTTTCAAAATGCTCTTGTCCACCATTTTCAAGGCTTCAAAAATTTTCTTTTCATGAATCATACTCGAATTTGATAGAACTGTAGTAGAAGCTTTAGGGAAATATTTGTCGCGCAAAGCAATAGTGTCCTTTACGATTAAATCAAATTCAGGATGAATGGTTGGCTCTCCGTTACCAGCAAAAGTGAGGTTGTCGGGAGGCATATTATTTTCCTTTAGTTCCTGAAGTTTTTTCTCCAATAAGTGGTTAATTTTTTCACGTTTGGGCAAGCTCGATTTTTCGGCATCTTCGTTCGGTGTCCATCCACATTCACAATAAATACAATTGAAAGAGCAAATTTTTCGAGCAACAGGCAATAAGTTAATTCCAAGCGAACTGCCAAGCCTTCTGCTTCGCACCGGTCCAAAAATAATATCATGAAACAAAAATCCCGACATATCTTTTTTTATTGCAAAATTAATTTAATTCCACATTTATCGGGCATTAAGCCTTTAAATATTGTGATTGTATATAAAGACTAAAATTAATCTAAGAATTGTATTACTTTTGAAGCTATATTGATATGACTAAATTAAGTGACATAAAAGCTCCGATAAGCAAGCATATTAAGGAATTCGACCGGATTTTCAAAGCTCAAATGAAAAGCAAAATTCCTTTGCTTGATACCATCACTCGTTACATGATAAAAAGTAAAGGAAAGCAAATGCGTCCTTTATTTGTTTTTCTTTCGGCTGGTTTGTCTGGCGAAATTTCGGATCGCTCTTATCGTGCTGCGTCGCTAATTGAATTACTGCATACCGCTACTTTGGTTCATGATGATGTAGTTGATGAATCGCATAAACGCAGGGGTTTCTTTTCGTTGAATGCTTTATGGAAAAATAAGATTTCGGTTTTAGTTGGTGATTTTTTGTTGTCTCGGGGTTTACTACTGGCCGTGAAAAATAATGACCATGATTTGTTGAAAATAGTTTCGGAAGCAGTGGAACAAATGAGTGAAGGAGAGTTATTGCAAATTGAAAAAGCCCGGAAATTAGATATAAGCGAAAAAATTTATTTTGAAATTATTCAAAAGAAAACGGCTTCCCTGATTGCTTCGTGTTGTGCTTCGGGGGCAGCTTCGGTAGGTGCCAATAACAAAACTGTTGAACAGTTCAGGGAAATGGGAGAGAATATTGGGATTGCTTTTCAAATTAAAGATGATTTGTTTGATTACGAACAAAATGCAAATGCAGAAAAGCCAGGAGCCATTGATATTAAAGAACGAAAAATGACTCTGCCTCTTATTTATTTACTGCAAAACTCAAGTTGGCTTAATCGAAGAAAAATTATTTATACCATAAAAAATCT
>JAOZQX010000362.1 GCA_029931995.1 Bacteroidales bacterium | reverse complement strand
TGAGCTGCAAAATTAATTATTATTTCCACACAAAACCTTTATTTTTCTATACCAATTTTAATAAAAAATATCAAGATAGAATTACTCTAAATAAATTTAAATACAAGAGGCAGAAAATCTATTTTATTGAAAATTAAAAGATTATTGATAATAAATTACATTCCCAATATCATTGTATATAGTAAAACTCTAAGCAGCTGTTATTTAGAGCCATTTTAGCTGAATTTCTAAATAATATTTTTTATATTTGGCCTTTCATGCCAAAATTGAGGGCTTAGATAAAATTTTTTTGAAATTAGTTGTTAACGAATTAACAATTGTAAGAGACTGGAAATCAAAAATAAAAATTATAAACATATTATTCAACCTAATTTATTATAAGTTATGACAAACAAAATTACATCCTTGAGTGAATATCTTGAAAAGTATCAGGAAAGCGTTGCAAATCCTGAAGCATTTTGGGAAAAAATAGCGGAAGACTATTATTGGCACAAAAAATGGGATAAAGTTCTGGAATGGGACTTTACAGGACCCGACGTAAAATGGTTTCTTGGAGGTAAATTAAATATTACCGAAAACATTTTCGAAAGAAATCTTTTCTTAAGAAAAGATCAGCCTGCCATTATCTGGGAACCAAATGATCCTAAAGATGACAATGTTGTTCTTACCTATATGGAACTTTATGAAAAAGTTTGCCAGTTTTCTAATACTCTATTAGATCAAGGCATTAAAAAAGGTGATCGTGTAACAATTTACCTTCCAATGGTACCGGAACTTGCAATTGCAATGCTGGCATGTGCTCGCATAGGTGCTATCCACTCTATCGTATTTGCAGGATTCTCAGCAAATGCATTGGCTGACAGGATCAATGATGGTACTTCAAATATTGTTATAACTTCTGATGGTGGATACCGTGGAACAAAAACCATCCCTCTAAAAGCTATCGTTGACGAAGCATTAGAAACTTGTCCAACTGTTGAAAAAGCAATTGTACTTAAACGTACCGGCGAAGATATTACCATGAAAGAAGGCCGTGATATTTGGTGGCATGACGCAATTGCGAAAGTTGAAATAGAAAATAAAGCTGAAGAAATGGATTCAGAAGACACACTCTTTATCCTTTACACTTCAGGTTCTACAGGAAAACCAAAAGGAGTACTTCACACAACAGCAGGTTACATGATTTGGGCAGAATATACATTTAAAAATGTATTCCAATATAGTGATGGTGATATGTGGTGGTGTACTGCCGATATTGGCTGGGTAACTGGTCACTCTTACATCGTTTACGGGCCACTATTGGCTGGTGCAACTTCAATTATGTTCGAAGGTGTTCCAACATGGCCGGATGCAGGACGTTTCTGGGAAACCGTTGAAAAATATAAAGTAAATCAATTCTATACTGCACCTACAGCTATCCGTGCTTTAGTTGCTCAAGGTACTGACTATGTTACAAAACATGACTTAAGTTCGTTAAAAACATTAGGTACAGTTGGTGAACCTATTAATGAAGAAGCATGGCGCTGGTATCATGATGTTGTTGGTGGTGGAAAATGCCCAATTGTTGATACATGGTGGCAAACTGAAACCGGTGGAATTATGATTACTCCTTTATCAGGAATTACTCCAACAAAACCAAGTTTTGCTACATTACCACTGCCTGGTGTTCAACCAATACTTGTTGATAATGAAGGCAATGAACTAAAAGGCAATAGTGTAGAAGGTAACCTTGCTATTAAATTTCCATGGCCGGGTATGCTTCGCTCTACTTATGGCGATCATGAAAGATGTAAACAAACTTACTTCTCAACCTATCCTGGATTATATTTCACAGGTGATGGTGCAAAACGCGATGAAGAAGGTTATTACCGTATCATGGGTCGTGTTGATGATGTAATCAATGTTTCGGGTCACCGTATTGGTACTGCCGAAGTTGAGGATGCAATCAACC
>JAOZQX010000062.1:2269-7207 GCA_029931995.1 Bacteroidales bacterium | reverse complement strand
AGGGAACATTATTTTTGGATGAAATTGGGAATATTCCATTAAGACTCCAATCAAAATTATTATCAGCTATTCAAAACAGGGAAATCCAGGCTATTGGGTCAAATGAAAAAATTCCGATTGATATCCGGTTGATTACAGCTACCAACAAAAATCTTTTTGATATGAGCCAAAATGGCTCATTTAGGGAGGATCTATTGTATCGCATCAACACAATTCAAATTGACATTCCACCTCTTCGCGAACGAATCGAAGATGTTCCTGACCTATTAAATTTATTCATAAAAAAATATGGGCAGAAATACATAAAATCACATTTAAAAGCAAATCGGAAAATATTAGAAAAACTCAAACATCACACTTGGCCGGGTAATATCCGCGAATTCGAACATGTAGTTGAAAAAGCTGTTATATTGAGCGATGAAAATGGATTAAGAGAAACTGATTTTGTTTTTCCCGGTCAAAAGGCCGAAACAATCTCATCTTTAAAACTCCAGGAACATGAAATAATATTGATACAAAAAGCCTTAAGAAAATCCAGTGGAAACTTTTCTATAGCAGCAAATGAGCTGGGTATTACCAGAAAAACCTTATACAATAAATTGAAAAAATATGGTCTTTAAAAATTTCAATATTTCTATAGTTATCCAGGTTGTACTAATCGGTATTATCTGCTTTTTGTTTAGCTGGTCAATATATCAAGAACATCTTACTGTAGCTAAATTTACTTTGGGTTCAATTTTTATTTTGCAATTAATATTTTTAATTGATTACATAAAAACCTCAAACAAACGTTTGACTCGTTTCATGGAATGGGTAAAAAATGAAGGAATTTCCGAACGTTTTACCAGTATCGAAAGTAATAGTACAACTGAAGAATTAAAGCAAAAATTTAACGAGATTATCCAAATACTTGCAGACTCAAAAGCTGATAAAGAAAGTGAATACTATTATTTCCAACAAGCTCTAGGAATTATCGGAACAGGAATTATTTCTATCCATGATGAAAAAATTGAAATTTTCAATCAGGCTGCCTCAGAATTATTGCATTGTGAATCTTTCAATAGCATTGGTAAATTAAAGCTAAAATACCCTTTCTTTACAAATTTCATTCTCAAATTAAAGAACAACGAACAGAAAAGAATTAAGCTGAACATAAACAACAGCCCCTTAAACCTTACTGCAAAATGTGTAATTTTTAAACTAAAAAATAAGCCCATTCGCTTAATTTCATTTCAGGATATAAGTAATGAATTGGCTTATGAAGAATTGGAAGCCTGGCAAAAATTAATCAAAGTTTTACGTCATGAAATCATAAACTCGGTTACGCCTGTCAAAAGTTTAACAACAACTATTATTAAAATATTTTCAGATAAAGGGAAAAGCAAAAAACTCGATATGCTTAAACAAGAAAATATTGATAACGCCCTTGATGGTTTAAAGGCTATAGACAAGCGAAACCAAGGGATGCTAAAATTTATTGAGTCGTATCGAAGTCTTAGCAATATACCCAAGCCCGTTCTTGAAAGTATAAAAATGAATGATTTTCTTGAACATATTAAAATTTTAATGAGTGAGGAGTTAAATAAAAATTCAACAAAAATAAAGGTCGATATTAAACCTGAAGATTTAGTACTACAAGGCGATGAGAAACTTGTTTCACAAGTTTTAATTAACCTTATTCGAAATGCTATTGAATCAATGATTGGCAAGGGAAAAAAAGAAATTGAAATTGATGCATGTCAAATGAATAATAAAACTGTAATTTCAATTTCTGATAAGGGGTCTGGAATAGAAACCAATGATCTTGAAAATATATTCGTTCCGTTTTATACAACCAAAAAAAATGGATCGGGAATTGGACTTAGCCTGTGCATGCAGATTATGCACCTGCATAATGGTCAAATATATGTTGAATCTACCAAAGAAAGAGGAAGTACTTTCTCTTTAGAGTTTTGACCTACTCATACCTTATAGCTTCAACCGGATTTTTTAAGGCCGCCCTAAAAGCCAAATAACTTACCGTTGAAATAGCGACAAATAATGTAATAATTAGAACAATCACGAACAACCACCAAGGGATTTCAATTCGATAAGCAAAATTATCAAGCCAATTATTCATCAAATACCATCCTACAGGCCACCCAATGATATTTGCTATTATAGTCCAAATAGCAAACTCCTTTGAGAATAGAATCATCACTTGCGGAACAGAAGCTCCAAACGTTTTTCGAATTCCAATTTCTTTAAACTTTTTCTCGGCCACAAATGCAGATAAACCCAGTAATCCAAGACAAGCAATAAAAATAGCGAGTATTACAAAATAGATTATTATGGTTTCAAAACGCTTTTCGCCTTCATATAAATCTTTAATGTCTTGATCCAGAAAGTGGTATTCAAAAGGAAATTGAGAAACAATTTGAGTATATACAGATTCAAAATTTTGAAGGGTTTTTTCAATATCCTTTGGATGAACTTTTGCAAAAATGATATGATTAAAGGAACTATTCATCGTTAAAACTAAAGCTTCTACTTCTTCGTGTAAGGATTTGAAATGATAATCTTTAACAACCCCAATAACGTGTCCATGAATCTCATTATCCCAGCTTTGTGAGAAATTCCAATTCACTTTTTTTCCGATGGCTGATTCATTATTCCACCCAAAACGTCTAGCTGCAGATTCATTTATAATACAAGCTGAAGAATCTGTTCCAAATTCATAGGAGAAATTTCTTCCAGAAGCCAGTTGGATATCTAAAACATCTAAATAATCAGGATCAACACCTAAGGTCCGAAGCGGAAAAAAATCATCCATTCCTTCAATCTTAAAATGATCGCCCCATGGAGTAGTTCCAGGTAAAACATTGGTTGTCGCTACCTTTTCAATATTGGCATATGTAGAAAGTTTATTCTTGATAAGATTGGGGGCTACGGAAGCAACGGATGGATCAACCGTTGTATAAACTATCCAATCTTTATCATATCCTAAATCTTTATTACTAATAAAGTTCATCTGCAGAAAAATGACACCTACACCAATTAGTAGCAGAACCATTATCATAAACTGAAAAATGACGAGTAGTTTTCTAACAACGATACTACTCCCACCCACATCGCTCTGCCCTTTTAGAATAGAAACGGGTTTAAAAGATGAAGTAAAGAAAGCGGGATATATTCCGGAAATAAAACCAACGACAATTGCCAAAAGCAGAAGAAGGATTGCATTCTGCTTGTAATCAATTGAAATGTGTGCAGATACAATTTCTCTAAACTCAGGTAATATTGTTTCGATAAGCACAACAGCAAAAAAAGTGGCTACTAAAGCAACAATAATTGATTCTCCGATGAACTGTGTTATTAGCATTCTTCGGGTTCCACCCACTACTTTTCGCACACCAACTTCCTTCGAACGATAAATGGAGCGAGCAGTTGAAAGATTCATGAAATTAATACTTGCTATAATTAGTATAAGCAAGGCTACACCACTCAAAACATACATATGTCGTATGTCAGAAGTAATAGCGAAATCAAATATCCTATCGTTCTTCAAATGTATGTCCAACATTTTTTGAATGCGGAATAAAGAAGTCTCTTTCCAAGGGGCATAATTTCGATCTCTAAAATCAAAAAGTTTTTCTTCAAAACTGCCAATATCTGCATTATCTGAAAAAAGGATATAAGAGTAAAGTTGAAGTGGGCGCCAATTATTTACATCAAACTCTGGTCTATCAACAGTCGAAGCAATAAAATCAGTTTTAAAATGAGTGTTTTGAGGGATGTTTTCCATCACTGCTCCCACAGTAAGTTGCAAGGCATTATCTACAACTAAGATCTTACCAATAGGATCTTCTTTCCCAAAATATTTCTGACTCGCTTTTTCAGAAATTACCAGGGTGTTTTTATTGGCCAATGCTTTAAGATTTCCATGTATAATTTTAAAATTAAATACATTAAATAAATTTGAATCAGCAGCCATTAAATTTGGCTCATAAAATCTTTTTATTGAAGAACCATTTTCCGGACGGTATTCAATCATGCTTTGATCAAGAAAAGTAAGGCGGGTTCCGGCTATAACTTCAGGGTATTCTTTCTCCAAATGATAAGCTGTTGGACCGGGAGCAATGGCTGTTTCCTGCGTTGGTCCTTGCGACCATTGCATATCGAGTGTTACCCGATAAATTCGGTCTGCATTCTTAAAATGCTTATCAAAACTAAACTCATATTGAACATATAAAGTAATGAGTACAAATACGGCAATACCAACAGCTAAACCAAGAATATTGATAATTGAAAAGCCCTTACTGCGACTTAGATTACGAAAGGCTGTTTTTAGATAATTGATCCACATAATAATTTCAAATTACAATTTAATACTTTTTACCAAACAGAGAAATAAGCTTCTTTTTTTTGAGATTGATCCAGACAGAATATTTCAAAAAACTCAGGGATGCTATATACGGGTATATTGACCCTATACCTTGGTAAAGGATGATAATAATCGAGGATATACCTTTGAATACATTCTTCACTTAAATGTTCACGGTATTTCTGAGCATAGGAAATAAAAAACATCTCAAAACCTGAATAGCCATCAATTTCAGTTTCAGCAATATTAGTTTGAGCTAGCTTAAACGCATTAAATGCCACAGCAAGACCAAGATGATCGGAGATCGTTTCAATTAATACCTTTTGACCATTGGTATAATGATTTTCTTTAATTAAGAGCTTATTATATATGCGGCTAAGAGAATCTTGTAAAAGCTTATACTGTTTAGTATCAGCTAGTGTTAAGGTCTTTTTTCTTATTCCCAGATGATCGTGATTTACACTCTGAGGGTCAAAAGCATGCGCCATTTCATGAGATATAGTTGTACCTAATAATCCATAATTAATAGCTATTGGCGCACTCAAATCAAAAAGTTGATTGATAGCTGATGCAGG
>JAOZQX010000062.1:0-2259 GCA_029931995.1 Bacteroidales bacterium | reverse complement strand
AATATTCCAATGTTCGCGATCAATTGTAAGACCAACTTTTTGCAAATACATCTTGGTTTCCAAGGTTCTTGCTGAATATACATTCTGCAAGAAATTAGCTTCTGAAAATTCTAAAGAATCAGGATCAAAAACTATTTCAGGTCCGCCAAGCGCAAACTTCATATTTTCAATTTTTTTAACGGCAAAGGATTTGGCTTCTTCCGACAGCCAATGGTTATTCTTCATTCGTTGAATAAATGAGGACTTAATTTGAGTAATCATTTGCTCAACCTCGCTTTTGATTTCTTGATGAAAATACTGATTCATATATTGAACAGCAAGAATATTTGGCATTGACCGCTGAATGATTCTGGAAGCTTTATATTTTTTGGTATTTTTAATTGAGCCATTATTTACAGATACATTTAGGGCAATAGATTGTAATAAGGCTTTTGATTCTGCTATAAATTTCCATTCAAGATATTGTTTAACCTCATCTATTGTGAGTATTTCAATGAGTTCCCCAATATCCTCTAACAAAGCTTCATTTGAAATTAAGATTTTATCGCTTTTTTTTTCTAAACCTACAAAAAAAGCTGACCAGTTGATAGCAATAAGCTTCCTCAAGAAACTAGCCTTTACCAATTTCCGGGAATTGCTTTTATTTCTGCTCTTATCTTTCTCATGAATTTGTTTTAAGCTATTCTCTATATCACAGATTCTTTTATTATGAAAATTTGGGTTAATTTCTTCGTTAATAATATTTGATTTTCTTAACCCAAGATAGTAGACCCCTCTTAGCTCCCATGATTTGGGCGGATAAATGTCAAAAAAAGGAGAAAAACCTATAAGTTGAAAATACCCTAATAAAAATGAAAGGTCATTCATCGTTTTAATGTCTCTAATCATATTTAACTGAGAATCAATTAAAGTTTCATCCCAAATCAAATTTATTGATAAGGCAGACAAATAATATTTGGCTATTTCACTTTCAAGTTGTGATTTGGAATTTTTATTTTTGGACTGAATTGTATCCAGCATATTAATTATATCCATCCTTATCTTCAAATCTTTTTCATCGAAAAAGCCATAACGCGAATATCCATCTGGCAGATCATTATTTTCAATCCAATTGCCCGAACAATACTCATAAAAATTACTGCAAGGAGAAATTGTGTCATTAATGTATTCAATTGAAACACCATTATACTTTTGTGCTTGCACATAAAACGTTGCAAAGCAAACTAGAAATACAACTTGAATGAGATTTTTCATTTTTGAATTTCTAACTATTGAGACAAGGATTTTGCCAATTTTCTTAGGCGCTGTTTATCTGCATCTTACAAAATAAGGATTGAAAAATAAATTATTTAATGTTCATATTCTGTACACATTTTGTTCATATTGTAAACATATCCTATATTTACTTTGAATTTTATACTATGAAAAAAGGGCGAATATTAATTGTAGACGACAATATCACAATTCTGAAATCATTGCAATTGCTTTTGAAATCAGAATTTAGCGAAATAGAAACCATAAGCAATCCGGAGCTGATCCCATCCATATTTGATAAAGCGAATTATGATCTGGTTCTTTTGGATATGAATTTCAAAACCGGAATTAATACCGGAAACGAAGGCTTGTTCTGGCTTAAGAAAATACTGGAGATTGATAAAGATGCTGTTGTTATTATGATTACTGCTTATGGAGATGTTGAACTGGCCGTTAAGGCAATAAAAACCGGTGCGATTGATTTTATTCAAAAGCCTTGGGATGCTGAAAAACTTATTGCTACACTTCATTCGGCTTACAAACTTAGAAAATCAAAACAGGAGATCTCAAGATTAAAAAACAAACAAAGTGTTTTGCAGTCAACTATTGTTAGTAAACAAAACCCGATTATTGGAAAATCAAAACCTATGATAGAGGTTTTTAAGCTCATCCAAAAGGTAGCTAAAACGAATGCAAATATTTTGATTCTTGGAGAGAATGGTAGCGGAAAGGATTTAATTGCCAAAGAAATTCATCGATTATCGAAAAGAGCAGAGGAGGTGTTTGTAGATTTAGATATGGGAGCCATAAGCGAATCTCTTTTTGAAAGTGAACTGTTTGGGCATATGAAAGGCTCCTTTACGGATGCTAAAGAAAATAGGATTGGAAAAATTGAGGCTGCATCGGGTGGCAGTTTGTTTTTGGATGAGATAGGAAATCTACCAGCCTCACTTCAATCAAAATTACTTCGGGTATTACAGGAACGAAAAATCACTCCTATTGGTT
>JAOZQX010000361.1 GCA_029931995.1 Bacteroidales bacterium | reverse complement strand
ACCCGCCTGACGGACGGGCAGGAAGTCCGGAATGACGAAGCTAATTCAATGCTCCAAAAACCTGATTCACAATAATACTGGAAGTATTACTCCATTGTTGGTTAGATGAACGGCCCGGCACCAATGTATTGTCACTACGGGTTACCACAACCAAATCATAATCAGGAAAAACAAAAATAAACTGCCCCCGATAGCCATTTGCAAAATAATAATGCTGCCCGCGGAAAGTATCCATCCACCATTGATAACCATAATGACTTCCAAGGTTATGTCCGGTTACAATATGAGGAAAATGTGAAGCTTCCACCCACTCTTCGGACACAATGCGAGTACCATTATACATGCCATTGTGCAAATAAAGCAATCCAAGTTTTAGCATATCACCCGGGGTAACATGAAGCATTACACCCCCGTACACAAAGCCATCGTCATCGGCCCACCACTCAATATTGTCCGACATATCCATAGGACCAAACAGATAAGTATTGCCAAACTCAACTAAATCCTGTCCTGTAGCTTTGGTAAAAATAGCCGAAAGAATATGCGAGACAGCCGTATTGTATGTAAAAACCTGTCCGGGAATATTAATAAAATTCAGGTCAAGAGAATGCTGGATCAGATCGTCGGAAGTAGCCCAGGGATTCCAGTAATCGGTAAAGTTTGTAAACTCATCCCATTCAAATCCGGCGGTCATGGTTAATAAATCCTCAATTGTAATTCCTTTCACTTCTTCTCTTAAAACATAGTCCTGATCCAAATAATCTTCGATGGTCTCATCCAAGCTGATGTATCCCTGATCAACCGCAATCCCAAAAATAGCCGACATAAAACTTTTCGTTACTGAACGAACATGGTAGGTGCTATCAGGATGGTCGTTAAAATATTCTTCAACGATATCTACTCCGTCTTTATTAATGATCAAACATTTCATACCCCCATCGGCACGACCAGCCTCAATGGCATTATCCAACAGGGCATGATTAAAACCGTGAGATTCAGCTAGTGTTGGACTATCGTCACTCTTATTACATGAGGAAATAAAAAATACAGAAACAAACAAAAGAATTAGTGGTGCGCTTTTCATCTTTTGGGGTTTTGGTGAATAAGAATAAAAATGAGACAAAACTTCTCACCAAGAATAAGATGATTTTCGTGCAAAAAACCCTTTGAAATATTATTCCCGAAGAAGAGATTGAATACCCGGTGTAGCCTCGGTTTTCAAAAAGTCACCATCATGATAAATAAAATAGGCCTCCAGGTCATTTCTGTCCTCAACAAACTTTTTTGCCTTCTCCAACCCCATAACCATGAATGCAGTGGCATACGCATCGGCTTCGGCACACGTATTTGCAAGCACAGTAACACTAAGTAAATTATGTGTAACAGGAAATCCAGTTTCCGGATCAATCATATGCGAATAACGCTTACCGTTTTCCTCATAATATTTCCGGTAACTACCCGAAGTTACAAAGGCCTTATTTGTCAATTCAACCACCACCTGAGCTTCGATATCGCCATCTGCGTCATCCGTAGGTTTTTGAATTCCTACAGCCCATTTCTTTTGGCCCGGTTTATATCCTTTGGTTATAATTTCCCCACCTACATCTATTAAATAATTTTCAATTCCTTTTGAATCAAAAAAAGCACCCAGTAAATCCACCGAATAACCCTGAGCAATGGCATTAAAATTGACCTCTATGCGATCATCAGCCTTAACAAGGGAGTTACCCTCAATATTTACCTTATCGTGCCCAATAAAACTTTTAATACTATCGACCATATGTTGGGTTAATTTGATTTTTTGCCTAAACCCAAAGCCCCAAGCTTCAATAAGTGGCCCAAGGGTGCAGTCGAATGCTCCATTGGTTTCCTGGGCAATTTTTTGGGAAAGATTGTAATTATCGATGAAATAAAGATCCAACTCCACCTCTTCATTTTTATTAACTTTAGATATAATTGAG
>JAOZQX010000360.1 GCA_029931995.1 Bacteroidales bacterium | reverse complement strand
AATATCCAACAGGTTTCCAATACACTAGAATTACTGGCTCAGGGAGCAACCATTCCTTTTATTGCCCGTTATCGTAAAGAACGAACTCAGAGTTTGGATGAGGTTGAGATTGGCAAAATCCGTGATCGTAATACACAGCTTGTTGAATTGGATAAGCGCAAGGCTGCAATTTTAGACTCGATTGAGGAGCAAGGGAAACTGACTGAGGAGCTCAAGAAACAGATTGAAGCAGCCGAAACAATGGCTATTCTAGAAGATTTATATTTGCCTTATAAACCTAAACGGAAAACGCGGGCAAGTATGGCTAAAGAGAAAGGTTTGGAGCCTTTGGCAGAACTTATTTTTAGTCAGAAATTTGTTGATGTTGAAGGGGAAGCTGAAAAATATTTGAATGATGAAGTTTTGGAAATTGAGGAAGCTTTGGAAGGTGCCAGAGATATTATAGCTGAAGAGATAAATGAGGATTCAAAGGCGCGGAATCAGGTTCGGAAATTATTTCAGAAAGAAGCGATTGTAAGCTCTGTAGTAGCTAAAGGAAAAGAAATTGAAGGACAAAAATACCAGAACTATTATGAGTGGGAAGAGAACTTAATGCAAACACCTTCGCACCTAATATTGGCTATGTTCCGTGGCGAAAATGCGGCTTTTTTAAAATTGAAAATTGAGGCGGGCGAAGACAAAGCATTGAGAATACTGGGCAGACTATTTATCCAAAATGAAAGCGAGTCTGCTAATCAGGTTAAATTGGCTGCGAAAGATTCTTACAAGCGTTTGTTGGCTCCATCCTTGGAAACCGAAATTCGGAACTTGATTAAAGAACAGGCCGATGAAGAAGCCATCCGGGTATTTGCCGAAAATTTACGCCAACTTTTATTGGCATCCCCTTTGGGGCAAAAACGTATCTTGGCTATTGATCCTGGTTTTCGTACCGGATGTAAAGTTGTTTGCTTGGATGAGCAAGGAACTTTATTGCACAACGAAACAATTTATCCACATCAGCCTCAGCAAGAAACCAAACAGGCAATTAGTAAAATCCAAAGTTTGGTAAATGCCTATAAAATTGAAGCGATTGCCATTGGAAATGGTACAGCCGGACGTGAGACCGAACGTATGATTCGCCACATCCGTTTCGATCGGAAGATTACTGCCGTGATGGTTAACGAGAGCGGGGCATCGGTTTATTCGGCATCTCCGCTGGCACGGGAAGAATTCCCAGAGTATGATGTAACTGTCAGGGGTTCTGTTTCAATTGGTCGCCGATTGATGGATCCTTTAGCAGAATTGGTGAAAATTGATCCGAAATCTATTGGAGTAGGGCAGTATCAGCATGATGTTAATCAAACAAGTTTGAACGATAAATTAGGTGAAGTTGTTGAGAGTTGTGTGAATTCTGTGGGTGTTGAGTTGAATACGGCCAGCAAACAATTATTGTCTTATGTTTCGGGTTTAGGACCAGCTTTGGCTCAAAATATCATTGATTATCGAAAAGAAAACGGACCTTTTGGTTCTCGAAAAGAATTGAAAAAAGTAGCTCGTTTTGGGGGCAAAGCCTTTGAGCAGTCGGCCGGGTTTTTACGGATCAGGGATGCGAAAAACCCTTTGGATACAAGTGCTGTTCACCCCGAATCGTACGATATTGTAAAAAAAATGGCAGCTAAAGCCGGATGTTCGATTGAAGAATTGATGGAGAATAAAGAAGCTGTAGATAAACTAAATTTACAAGATTTCGTTACTGATAATGTTGGGCTTCCAACCTTAAAAGATATTGTTGATGAGTTGGCTAAACCAGGTTTAGATCCACGTCAAAAATTCGATTTCTTTGAATTTGCCGAAGGAGTTAACGATATTAAAGATTTGCATGAAGGCATGAAACTTCCAGGCATTGTTACAAATATTACAGCTTTCGGAGCATTTGTCGATCTTGGGGTTCATCAGGATGGTTTGGTGCATATTAGCAAGTTGGCCGATCGGTTTACAAAAA
>JAOZQX010000359.1 GCA_029931995.1 Bacteroidales bacterium | reverse complement strand
ACCGTTTTCGGCGAACGTCGGATAGAGTCCGAGAAGCTTGGCTTTCGATGCGTCGGCATCGCCACCTCTATCCAGCTGGCCGTAGATCGCCAGCCGCCACATGTGGGTGTGATAAAATCCCGGAAGGTTCAATGCCAATCAATGGGTGTTCATCCGAAACCAAATCTTTTAACAAATACACATTTTTATTGGCCAGAATTTTTGCATCTCGCAACAAACCTTTGGATAAATAGGTTCGACCGCTTTCGGCATGTTTGGGGATCACCACTTCATAGCCCAGTTTGTTCAATAATTTTATGGTCGTAATTCCAATTTCGGTATCGTTATAATCCGTAAACTCATCGGCAAATAAATAAACTTTACCGTTGGGGAATGATTGAGCAGAAGCATTCTTTTTTGCCCAAGCCTTTAATGTGATTTTATGTAGAGTTGGAATGCTCCGCTTGGGTGCAAAACCCAATAGTTTTTTTGTAATTCCTGAAAAGAAAGTATTGGTGACAAAGAAATTGAAAACCGAAGGAGCAATGCTACCCAATTTATTTAGTTTGGTGATATTTGCAATCAAGCGGCTACGCAATGGAACACCATTGGAGTCGTAATAATGCTGTAGGAACTCTGCCTTGTATTTTGTAATATCCACGCTTGAGGGGCATTCCGATTTACAGCCTTTACAGGATAAACAAAAATCAAGTATCTCATAAACTTCTTTATGATTGAAGGGGTTGCTTTTGTTTGAGTGGGTAAGGAATTCGCGTAAAATATTGGCTCTGGCACGGGTAGTTTTATCTTCGTCTTTAGTAGCCATATAGCTCGGGCACATGGTGCCGCCAATGATTTCGCTTTTTCGGCAATCGCCCGAGCCATTACATTTTTCTATCGCGCGAAGCAAACCATTGTCTTTCGAAAAATCAAAATAGGTGTTAAATTTTCTGGTTTCTTGCCCGAGCTCGTAACGAAGAAAAGTATTCATCTTCGGGGTATCCACAATTTTATTGGGGTTGAAAATATTATCCGGATCCCAAGCCTTTTTGATATCTTTTAATAATTGATAATTTTTATCGCCTATCATTAAAGGGATAAACTCTCCCCGCAGTCGTCCATCACCATGTTCGCCACTTAGTGAACCTTTATATTTTTTAACGATATGCGCAGTTTCTAAAGCTACAGTATGAAAAAGCTCTACATCTTTTGGATCTTTCAAATTTAAGACCGGACGAAGATGAAGTTCTCCGGTAGCAATGTGGGCATAATAAACACAACTTAAATTATGCTTCTTCAACATTTTGTCAAAATCCCCAATAAAATCAGGAAGAAGTTTTGGATTGACTGCCGTATCCTCAACCACTGGAACAGGTTTGCGGTCGCCTGGAATATTTGAAAGAAGTCCCAATCCTGCTTTACGTAAATTCCACACCTTTGGAATATCATCGCCCCAAACCAAGGGAAAATGATAACCCATTTTCTTTGCCTTGAAATCTTCAATAAGCTTAGCAGCTTTTGATTCTAATCTCTTTCTGCTTTCACCCATGAATTCAACAATAAGTATGGCTCCGGGATTGCCTTTTACAAAAAAGCGATTTTTGCTCTGAGTGATGTTCCCTTTGGTGCATTCCATCACTATGCTGTCCATCAACTCGATACTTGAGGGTTGGTGCTTGAGAGCTTCTATATTTGCATAAAGCGATTCTTTTACGCTTTCGCAATGCACACAAACAAGCACCTTGTTTTTAGGAGGTAAAGGAATCAGGTTTAGTTTTATTTCCGTAATAAAAGCCAATGTTCCTTCCGATCCGGCAATCAGTTTCGAGAAATTAAAATCCTCTGCACCATTGGTAAATGGATTGCTCTCCAATAGCAAGTCGATGGCATAGCCGGTATTTCTACGTTTAATTTCTTTATCAGGATATTCTTTTCGGATTTCATCCTGATTTTTCGGGTTGGAAAGTGTGATTTGAATGTTTTGATAAATCTTGTTTTCTAAAC
>JAOZQX010000061.1:1789-7316 GCA_029931995.1 Bacteroidales bacterium | reverse complement strand
CTACGATTAAAATATTTGCTTCAGTCCTATCCATTTATCAAATATATAAAATGTTATGATAACAGACACTAAAGTGTACTAAAAACAGACACTAAAATTCATAATAGTCCACATTTATAATTTGCAACACACATGTAAAGAGCCTGTTAAAATTGATGGCATGTGCTTTGAGTAAGCATATAAAAAAACAATAAGTATGTTTAAGAATTTATTAAAAGTTGCAATTAGGAATTTTAGAAGACAAATTGGATTTTCCTTACTAAATATTCTTGGATTAACGATTGGAATGGCAAGTTTCATTCTTATTGTAATGTGGATAGGGGATGAATTAAGCTATGGGAAATCTTTTTCGAAAGCCAATAGAATCCATCTGGTATATAAAAAGTATAAAATTGCTGGACAGATACAATATAACCCATCAACTCCGGTTCCGCTCGGGCCAAGATTGAAACAGGATTTTTCTGAAATTGAAGGAGCAATTAGAATAGCAGAAATCCGTGCTACAATTCAATATAAAGACCAGACTTATACTCAACAAGATTTAGGCGCTACTGATCCGGATTATATCAATATGTTTGAGCTGGAATTTGTTTTAGGAGATGCTCAATCTGCTTTGGCCGAAGCATACTCAATAATTATATCGGAGGATGTAGCTAAAAGATATTTTGATAATGAAAACCCTTTAGGAAAAGTATTAAGATATAACAAAGAGGAAAATTTAACAGTAACTGGTGTATTTAAAAACCTAAGCAAAAAATCCAGGATCAGTCATGATTTATTTGCCCGCTTTGATTTGTTGATTGAAAATGACAATAATAGAAACGACTGGGGTAATCATCGTTATTTAACTATGATATTGCTTTATCCTGATGCTGGTGTTGAGGCACTTACAAAGAAAATGAGCGATTTGATGCAAGAAGAAATACCGGAAGAAAAAATAGGAATCAAAACGCTTGCTTTTGACAAATTAAGGCTTTATACCATCGATGGCAAAAACGAAAGAATCCAATATGTCAAATTATTTATTGCTATTGCTGTTTTTATCATACTCATTGCCTGTATCAATTTCATGAATCTTTCAACAGCCAGAGCTACACGTAGAAGCAAGGAAATTGGATTGCGAAAGGTTGTAGGGGCAGGCCGCAAAAGTTTAATTATACAGTTTATATCTGAGGCCTTGGTATTCTCATTTATTTCCATTTTTTTGGCCATGATGTGTGTTGAATTATTCAGGCCTCTATTTAACAAGTTAACTGATAAACAAATTTTGATCGATTATTCTGATATAATGGTGTATGTATATCTGCTTGCAATAGTTTTATTTACCGGTTTAATATCCGGTAGCTACCCTGCTTTTGTGATGTCATCATTTAAACCTATTGTCGCATTAAAGAGTACAATTAGGCATGGGAAAAAAGGAATTTTGTTCAGAAAAATTCTTGTGATTATGCAATTTGCAATTTCAATTTTTCTGATTATTTCCACCCTGTTTATTTATTTACAGATTAAACATATTCAAACTAGAAATCTGGGATTTGATGAAGAAAATATCATTTTTTTTACAGCAAGAGGCAATATTGGCTCCCACTTCGAAACCTTTAAAAATGAATTAAATCAAAACAAAGGAATCATAAATATAAGTCGGTCAAACTCACTTCCTAATAGTATATATGGCATTTTCCGAAATGTGAGATGGGAGGAAATGGAACAGGATGAAGGCGCTACTTTTGGGGCAGGGATTGTTGATTATAATTATTTCGAAACCATGAAAATGGAGATTGTTGAAGGCAGAAGTTTTTCAAGAGAATACGGGAGAGATTCGGTGAATGTGATGTTTAACCAAACAGCAATTGATATGATCGGTTTTGAAGATCCTGTCGGTAAGTCTTTTGGGTTTGACGATGATGAACCGGGGAAAATTATTGGAGTGGTTAAAGATTTTAATTCACTTCCTTTAACCGATAAAATTGAACCGGTCATGTTTGTATTATGGCCGGATTGGTGTCGGCGTATTTTAGTTCGGATTCAGGGTGATCACATGGAATCAGCCATTACTCATATAGAAAAAATATACAAGGAATATGCTCCTGAAGACCCATTCAATTATGAGTTTTTGGATAAACGCATCGAAGAGCAATATCAATCGGAGCAAAAAATCGGAATCTTATCAGCTATATTTTCTTTGATAGCTATTATAATTTCTTGTTTAGGTTTATTTGGTTTAGCTGCATATACAGCCGAGCAAAAGAAAAAAGAAATGGGAATCCGTAAAGTGTTTGGAGCAGATGTGTTTGGTATTATATATAAACTATCCACCTCGTTTACAGTTTGGGTGATTATTGCTAATATCATAGCCTGGCCAATAGCCTGGCTTGTTATGAATAGATGGTTGCAAAATTTTGCTTATCACATACAATTATCATGGTGGATATTTGCTATAGCCGGAATTATTGCCATACTGATTGCTTTAATTACAGTGATTTCTCAATCATTGAGGGTTGCTCGTAAAAATCCGGCCGATGTATTACGTTATGAGAATTAAAAACTTAGAAAAATGATTAATAACTTTTTTAAATCAGCAATACGAAATATATTAAGACAAAAACTATATTCCTTCATCAACATATTTGATTTGGCTGTAGGAATGGCTTGCTTTATACTCATTTTACTTTGGGTGCAAAGCGAGCTTAGTTATGATCGGTGTTTTGATAATTCAGATCATATTTATCTGGCTCATAAAAGCGTCCCAACAGGAAATGGGATTAGAGTTAATCATCAGATGCCCTTCCCTTTTGCTACTGAAATGAAAAATAAGGTGCCGGAAGTCACATCTATAACCCGAGTAGATTTTCATCCATCAATGGTACGTTATGGTGAACTTTATTTTGATGAACAAGATTTGGTGGCCGTTGATTCTACGTACTTTGAAATATTCAACTATGATTTCATTCATGGAAATGCAGAATCAGTATTACGAGAATCGAATGAAATTGTGATTACTGAAAGTATAGCTAATAAATATTTTGAGGATGAGAATCCAATGAATAAAGTTCTTTTGGTTAGGAGCAATGAACAATATGTTGTGAGTGGTGTAGTGAAAGATCCTCCCAAAAACACACATCTTGAACATACTATGTTTATTCCTATTGAACCTTTATATAGAAATACTGAAGATTATAACGATTGGTTTAGTCACTTTTTAAGCTGTTATATTTTATCGACCCCATCGGTTAGTGTTGATACACTGAACAAAAAAATCTCTAAGGTTCTTGATGAAGCAACAAGAGATCCTGAGTCAAATACGGTCAGAGATGTAGCTATAAAATTACTTCCTGTTTCAAAACTGCATTTGTTTAATGTAGAAGGGAAAAATCAACGCATTCAATATGTATATATTTTCTCTTTGATTGCTATTCTAATTCTTCTTGTCGCCTGTATTAATTATATGAATATTGCCACATCAATGTCAATGAGACGATCAAGAGAAATTGGGTTGAAAAAAGTTGTTGGAGCTGTTCGTCAGCAATTAACTTTTCAGTTTTTAGCCGAAGCCTTTGTTCAGGCATTTATTGCCATGCTTTTAGCTATGATGTTAGTTGAATTGGCTCGCCCATTTTTTAATCAATTATCAGGTAAAGAAATCTTTATTCCTTATGCTAGTACTTGGTTTATCCCAATTTTGCTTGCTTTGGTGTTTCTTACTACATTATTGGCGGGTGGTTATCCGGCTTTCTTGATGTCTTCTTTTAAACCTGTGAGTGCGTTCAAAGGCAACCTTGTTTCAGGAAAAGGTCAAACTCAGTTCAGAAAAATATTAGTCATTTTTCAGTTTGCAGTTTCCATTGCGTTAATCATTTCAACCTTGTTTATTTATTTGCAATTAAAATATATCAACACAACCGATCTAGGTTTTGATAAGAATAATCTCATGTATGAATATTTGAATGATGATATCTCTAAGAAATATGAATCATTTAGATCTGAGATATTGAAAAATCCGAATATAGAGAGTATATGCAGAACCTCTCAATTACCTAATAATATCAGCTATGGAATGCGCGGTATTGATTGGGTTGGTAAAGAAGGAAATGAGCTTTCAAGCTTTACTTTTGCGTCCATCGATTATGATTTCTTTGAAACAACAGGTATTAAAATTAATGATGGAAGGGCTTTTTCACGCAAGTTTGGGACTGACTCATTACACTTTATAATGAATGAAGCCACCATAAAAATGATAGGCTATGATAATCCAGTTGGACGACAATTTGCTGCCGATGATGAAAATGGGAGAATCATTGGAGTTGTAAAAGATTTTCATTCTAAACCATTAACCCAGGATATAGATCCTTTGTTTTTTATTATGTATCCTGAGTATTATAATTATGTAATGTTTAGGATTAGACCTGAAAATATGGAGGAAACTACAAAGTATATTGAAAAAGTATGGAATAGTTTTGCTCCTCTGTATGCATTCGAGTCTCGTTTTTTTACTGCTCGTATAGATCGTGAATACCGAACGGAGTCAAGAAACGGGAAGCTCGCTTTGTCGTTCACCATCATTGTAATTATAATTACTTGTATGGGTTTATTTGGACTAGCATCACATACAGCCCAAAAGAAAACCAAGGAAATAGGAATACGAAAAGTCTTTGGAGCTTCAGTGGCTTCTCTGGTTTATAATTTTGTTAAGATTTTCTCCAGATGGGTATTGATTGCTAATTTAATTGCCTGGCCTTTGGCTTATTATTTTGTTTCGGGCTGGCTTAACAATTTTGCATACGGTATCAAGATTAATATTTGGGTGTTTTTGGCTTCAGCAATCGTTGCATTACTAATAGCTATTGTTACCGTTGCTTATCAATCATTCAGAGCAGCAAGTCGGAATCCGGTTGATTCAATTAGGTATGAATAAAAATCGAAGTCACGATTAAAAATTATTTAATTACCTCGGTACGGAATCTATTGCGAAATAAATCATTTTCGATTTTAAACATACTTGGTCTTTCTCTGGGACTTACAGTTGGAATTCTTATTTTCCTTTGGGTGCTGGATGAAATGTCATTCGACAAATTTCATAAAAACCATCAAAATATTTATAGGCTTGTTCATGAGTCTTTTAGCATGGGTGAGAGTAATCATTTTTCGAGCTGTCCCCCTCCGCTTGGACCTTTGATGAAAGACAGATATCCTGAAATAAAAAAAACAGCTAGATTCAGATCATATGGAGCCTCAAAGATTGTATTTGAAGACAAAGTTTTTAACGGGACACCTTTTTATGCTGATAAGGAAATACTGGATATTTTCTCTTTTGATTTTATTTACGGTAATGCAGAAAATGCAATGAATGACCCATCGGGTGTTATTATTTCACTTTCATCTGCAGAAAAATATTTTGGAAAATTAAACCCAATAGGGAAAACAATTATTGTAGATGATGAATATAGTCATAAAATTGCAGGGGTTTTCAAAGATTTACCTTCTAATAGTACGCTTAAGTTTGAGTTTATTGTCCCCATTGATTTTCTAA
>JAOZQX010000061.1:0-1779 GCA_029931995.1 Bacteroidales bacterium | reverse complement strand
AAAAGAAGAAGGACTCGATACTGATAACTGGGGTTCGTATAGCTGGCAGACTTTTCTTTTACTTGATGAGTCAACAGATTTGAATTTATTTAAAAGTAAGATAAAAGGGGTTATCAATGAGTTTGACAAAAACGAAGAATTTGTTTTAAAAATTCAATGGCTTGGCGATCTCCACTTTTATAAACTGGATGGAAGTGTTGGGCGAATTAAATATATCCGAATTTTCATTATTGTTGGAATTGTTATTATTCTACTTGCCTGTATCAATTTTATGAACCTCGCAACAGTAAGGGCTATTAAACGATCTCGAGAGGTTGGTGTTCGTAAGGCATTGGGCGCAACCAGATTTCAACTAATATTACGTTTTATTTCAGAAACTTCAATTTTGGTGTTTATTGCTATAATTGTTGCAATGTCGCTGGTTGAATTAGTGCGACCATTCTTTAATGAAATTACAGGCAAAAATATAAGTTTGGCTTATTTGAATTTTGAATTTATTTTAGTGCTGATTTTCATTGCCATTATTACGGTTTTTATATCGGGTTTATACCCTGCTTTTGTTTTGTCATCGTTTAATCCTGTTAAAGCACTTAAGGGAGCCAAAGAATCTGCAGCCAAAAAATCAATCATCAGAAAAGCTTTAGTGGTTTTACAATTCACTATTACCATTATATTGATTAGCGGTAGTTTTACGGTATATAAACAGTTGAAATATATTAATGATCGAGATTTGGGTATCGCCTCATCAAATATTATTTATGTTAATATGGATGAAAAACTTAATACCCAATTTGAAGTTTTTAGAAGCGAGTTGCTCTCAAATCCCAATATATTAGGTGTAACTAAAACATTCCAAATGCCATCGTATAATAAATTATCTTCATTAATTACATGGGATGGCCAGGAGGAAGGAACAACCTTGCTTACGAATATTAGTGTTGCTGATTATGATTACATAAAAACCTTTGGCTTAACAATTATTGAAGGGGAAGATTTTAAAAAGGGTTCTTCAACTGATTCTGTAGGAATTATATTGAATGAAGAAGCCATCAGACAAATGAAACTGAAAAACCCTGTTGGAACAAATGCCAATCTTTGGGGCGAAAACAAAATCATTGCTGTTGTCAAGGATTATAATTTTATGCCCTTAACAGAAAAAATACAACCTCTGGGTTTATTAATTAAGAAAGGGTTTTATCGTTTTGCAGTAATTAAGGTTAATATGAATAAACTAAAACAAACGCTAAATTTTATTGAAAAAAAATATGGTGAATACACAACAAATAATCCTTTTGATTATCATTTCATGGATGAAGATTTTGATGAAATTTATCGTTTTGAAACACGCTTATCGAAGGTATTAAAATATTTTACTATACTGGCTATAAGTATTGCTTTGCTTGGTTTGTATGGATTATCGGCTTTTATTTCCGAGCAAAAAACCAAAGAGGTGGGAATCCGCAAAGTTATTGGAGCCTCTATTTCAGGATTATTAATTTCGTTTGTTGTTGATTTTTGTAAATGGGTTTTATTGTCGGCACTTATTGCAATACCTGTTTCATGGTATATATTACAAAACTGGCTCAATAGTTTTGCTTATCGTATAAAACTTGCTCCGGATATTTTTATCCTTTCTGGTTTGTTTGCTATTATTATAGCAGCAATTACAGTTAGTATTCAGGCATACAGATCAGCTCATAAAAACCCTGTTGATGCAATACGCTACGAATAATACTTTTACAATCACCTATAATTTAACAGTTTAATAACATATATCTA
>JAOZQX010000060.1 GCA_029931995.1 Bacteroidales bacterium | reverse complement strand
TGTTAAAAACAAAAATTTAGGCAACCATTCTTATCAACATAGTATTGCTATACTTATTAATTTTCCCCTCAAACTCACTTAAGCAATACTTGAGTAGTTATTCAAATTTTTGTAAGTTTACTGTAAGCCTAACACTTATTAATAATTAAAAATATGAGAACATTATTATTAATTGCTTTTGCAAGCATTTTTTTATTGGCATGCACACAAGCTCCAAAAAGCACCGAAACCATAAAAGAACCTGAAGCAATTTCTTTACTTGGTAAAGCATTATTTTCATCAGAACCCTCCGAAAAACTTATGGAAAAATATAATTACTATAAAACCGAATATGAAGCTGACACCAATAATGCCAATAATTTAATTTGGTTTGCCAGATTTACAGCATACAAAGGCACCTATAACGAGGCCATAGATATTTACACAAAAGCTATTCAAAAATTTCCTGAAGATGCTCGATTTTTAAGACATAGGGCTCATCGTTATATTTCAATCCGCAAGTTTGATGAGGCCATCATTGATTTAGAAAAAGCCGCAAAAATGATTGAAGGAACTGAAAATAAAATTGAACCCGATGGCATGCCTAATACTCGGAACATTCCGGTAAGCTCCCTACATGGAAATATTTGGTATCATCTTGGACTAGCTTATTATCTAAAAAATGACATGGAAAATGCACTTCGAGCATACAAAAATTGTTTGGCCTCAATCAACAATAACGACAATATTGTATCATCTACTAATTGGATTTATATGATCTTGCGCCGAATGGATCAAAAAGAAGAAGCGGAAAAATATCTTGAAAAGATTACAGCAGATATGGATGTGATAGAAAACATGGACTATCATCGGATTTGTTTATTCTATAAAGGAGAAATAAATATTGAAGAGCTTTATCCTAAGGGTGAAGAAAACAGCAGCAGCGATGCCATAAAATATGCCATCGGTAACTGGTATTTTTATAATGGAGACTTGGAAAAAGCAAAAGCAATATTTGAAAACATGATTAACTCAAAGGAATGGGCTTCGTTTGGACACATTTCAGCTGAGGCACATTATGCTCACTACTTTGTTAAATAAAATTTTAACAATCAGAGTCACCCAAATTATCTATAAATTTGTCTAAATAAGGAGTGAGGTCAAAATTTATCTCCCTCTGGCATAATTTTAGCGAAACTAAAAACATCAAAGAAATTTATAACAAAAAAACATCAAAATACAATGAGCGAAAATATAGAAAAGGTTGAATGTTTGATCATCGGATCTGGACCAGCCGGTTTTACAGCCGCGATTTATGCAGCCCGTGCCGACTTAAAACCAGTTATGTATGAAGGCCTGCAACCCGGCGGACAGCTTACAACCACAACAGAGATTGATAATTTCCCAGGTTATCCCAAAGGAACTGATGGAACTGCCATGATGGAAGATTTAAAAAAACAAGCCTTGCGTTTTGACACCGATGTTCGTTTTGGAATGATCACCGACATAGATTTATCACAACGTCCATTTAAAACTAAAGCGGATGACGGGAAAGTCATAATGGCAGAAACCGTCATTATTGCTACCGGAGCCACAGCAAAATATATGGGCATCGAGTCGGAACAAACGTATAACGGTTATGGTGTTTCGGCTTGTGCTACTTGCGATGGGTTCTTTTACAAAGGATTGGATGTTGCCGTAGTGGGTGGTGGAGATACCGCAGCTGAAGAAGCTACTTATTTAGCAAAAATGTGTAGAAAAGTATATCTCATCCATCGTCGCGATGAATTACGTGCCTCTAAAGCAATGCAACATAAAGTGCTAAATACCAAAAATCTTGAAGTAATTTGGGATCATACTACCAAAGAAATTACTGGAGAAACAGAAGGGTTTTCAAAGAAAGTAACGGGTGCAACTTTGGTAAATGTTAAAACCGGAAAAGAAAAAGAAATTAAAGTAGATGGATTCTTTGTAGCTATTGGTCATAAACCAAACACCGAGCTTTTTAAAGATTATTTAAATTTAGATGAAAACGGTTATATAGTAACTAAACCTGATTCTACAAGCACTAGCGTAGAAGGTGTTTTTGCTTGTGGCGATGTGCAAGACCACATATTCCGTCAAGCCATTACGGCAGCGGGCACAGGATGCATGGCAGCTATTGAAGCCGAAAGATTTTTATCACATTAAATATTTTGATTATGAATGATGGGGTGCCACCTTAAGGTGGCACCCCTATTTTTTTTATACTTTTACCAAAAGAAATTTTATCATGCAAACAAAAGCACAAGCTATAAAAAAAGCATCCTGGATCAGTATCTGGGGAAATGCGTTTTTGTCTGCATTAAAAATTACAATTGGATCTATTTCAGGAAGCATGGCTGTATTGGCAGATGGGATTGATTCGGCCAGCGATATAGTAACGTCAATCATAACACTGTTTACTGCAAAAATTATCGCCAAACCTCCTGATATCCGTTTTCCTTACGGCTACGAAAAAGCCGACACTATAGCATCAAAAGTTTTATCCTTCATTATCTTTTTTGCAGGTGCTCAACTGGCCATCTCAACCTTTACAAAATTGATTGAAAATGAAGCAAGGGAAATGCCCACAAATTTGGCTATTTACGTGACAGTAGTTTCTATTTTCGGAAAATTATTATTAGCTCTTTACCAATTTAGGGTAGGTAAAAAAACAAAGAGTTCCATGCTTGTAGCTAATGCCAAAAACATGCAAAATGATGTAGTCATTTCTTTATCTGTTTTGCTAGGATTGATTTTTACTTTCATTTTTAAAATGCCCATTTTGGATATTATCACGGCCTTTGCCGTAAGTGGTTGGATTATGTATATAGCTGTTAAAATTTTCATGAAAAGCAATATTGAGTTAATGGATGGCATTGAGGATACAAGCGTTTATAAAATAATTATTGAAGCTGTGGAAGAAGTGGAAGGAGCTTTTAACCCTCACCACATCCGAATTCGCCAAAGAAACAACATGTACATTATAGCTTTAGATGTTGAGGTAGATGAATATTTGAGTGTAAAAATTTCGCACGAAATTGCCCATAAAGTGGATAAAAACATACGCTCTAAAATTGAAAACGTATATGATATTTTAGTTCATGTTGAACCCGAAGGCACGCATGATCCAAGCGAAGTTTATGGGGTTTCATCTAAAGATTTTAAAGGTTAATCTCACTGTAAAGCTAACCCTACGAGGGTTTGAAACTCTCGTAGGGTTATTAAATTTTTTATTCGTATAAATTAACCAAGACCTTCCGAAAGTTTAAAACTTTCGGAAGGTTAACTCCTTTAAGTTAGGCGGTGATCGGTCACTGAGCCGTACCCTAAGCTGGTTGTTGAGCTAAATCGAAACGCTGTCGAAGGGTTGTCGAAATGAGTTACCGCCTGACTACACCCCAATTCAAAACAAATTAAACTTCAAACAAAATTATAGCCTTAAATCTCCTTATCATTTTATATCTTTGCAGCTGATTTGATAAGCCGAAAATGGGGTGGCACCCTTAGGGTGCCACCCCATTAACAAACTTAAATTTTAAAAAATGATTCTTTTCTTTCAGGCACAAAACAAAATTATTTACGCAGTAAGTTCTTCTAAAGCAATCTCTAAAGCCGATCAAGAAAAATTGAGTTGGTTATTTAGCAACGCAAGCTTTGTCGATCACCAAAAAATGGATGGCTATTTTGTGGGCCCACGGAAAGAAATGATCACTCCCTGGAGCACCAATGCAGTTGAAATCACTCAAAATATGGGCATCGAAGGTATTGAACGAATCGAAGAGTTTCATAAAAAAGAAAATAAAAATGCTTCGTACGATCCCATGCTTCAAGCTTTTTATAACAAATTAGATCAAACAATTTTCACTATTGAAAAAGAACCGGAACCAATCATCAATATTGAAAACATTACTGAATACAACAAAGCCGAAGGCTTAGCTTTAAGCTCCGATGAAGTTTTATATTTGGAAGAAGTAAGCGAAAAAATTGGCCGTAAATTAACCGATGGAGAAGTTTATGGTTTTGCTCAGGTAAACTCAGAACATTGCCGCCACAAAATTTTTAATGGCACTTTTGAAATCAATGGAGAGAAAAAAGAAAACACACTTTTTGCCCTGATCAAAAAAACATCCAAAGTAAATCCTAACTGTTTGGTTTCTGCTTATAAGGATAATGTAGCTTTTGTTTTAGGCCCGAGGGTTGAACAATTTGCTCCCGAAACTCAGGACAAACCTGATTATTTCAAAATTAAAGATATTGATACGGTCATTTCGCTCAAAGCCGAAACCCATAATTTCCCAACAACCGTTGAGCCATTTAACGGAGCAAGTACCGGAACAGGTGGCGAAATTCGCGACCGTATGGCAGGAGGAAAAGGAAGTTTACCGATTGCCGGAACAGCCGTTTATATGACCTCTTATCCTCGTTTGGAAGAAGGTCGCAGCTGGGAACAAAAGACCAAAGAACGTTCTTGGTTATACCAAACTCCAGAAGAGATTTTAATTAAAGCATCGAATGGTGCCAGTGATTTTGGGAACAAATTTGGGCAACCATTAATTTGTGGTAGCTTATTAACTTTTGAGCATTTCGAAAACAACAAAAAATTCGGTTACGATAAAGTAATCATGCAAGCCGGTGGTATCGGTTTCGGGAAAAAAGAAGACAGCCTGAAAGACATTCCTGAAGAAGGCGATATAATTGTTGTGATGGGTGGCGATAATTATCGCATCGGAATGGGCGGTGGTGCTGTTTCTTCAGTAGCAACTGGTGAATTCACTAACTCTATTGAACTAAATGCCGTTCAACGTGCCAATCCCGAAATGCAAAAAAGAGTTTTAAATGCCATCCGTGGCTTGGTCGAATCAGACAAAAATCCTATCGTCTCTATCCACGATCATGGTGCTGGTGGTCACCTCAACTCTTTATCAGAATTGGTTGAAGACAATGGAGGAAACATTGATGTGACTAAACTTCCTGTGGGCGACCCTACCCTTTCGGCTAAAGAAATCATCGGAAATGAATCACAAGAACGCATGGGCTTGGTGATGAAAGAAAAAGATTTTGAGCTTCTAAATAAGATCTCTGAACGTGAACGTGCTCCAATTTATTCGGTTGGTAAAGCTCGTTCTGACAAACATTTTGTTTTTGAAACTCCCAAAGGAAATCCTATTGATTTAGATTTGGAATACCTTTTCGGGAAACCACCAAAAACAATCCTGATTGACAAAAAGAATACGGAAGGTTTTAAAGCTGTTAAATATGATTCAAGCAAAATCGAATCCTATATTGAAAACCTATTGCAAATTGAAGCAGTTGCTTGTAAAGACTGGCTGACAAACAAAGTTGACCGTTCAGTAACAGGGAAAGTAGCCATGCAACAATGCGCCGGAACGGTTCAATTACCGCTGAATAATTTAGGCGTAGTTGCCTTAGATTATCAAGGCAAAAAAGGAATTGCTACCGCGATGGGACATGCTCCCGTGGCAGCTATGGTTGATCCGGTTAAAGGCTCGGTTTTATCCATTGCCGAATCGTTGACCAATATTGTTTGGGCGCCGATTCAGGACAATCTAAAAGGAATTTCTTTAAGTGCAAATTGGATGTGGCCTGCCAAAAACAAAGGCGAGGATGCTCGTTTATACGAAGCCGTTGAAGCGGTGAGTGATTTTGCTTGTGATTTGGGAATAAATATTCCTACCGGAAAAGATTCTCTCTCGATGACTCAAAAATATTCAAACGGGGATGTAGTTTATGCTCCGGGTACGGTAATTATTTCTTCGGTTGGCGAAGTAGATGATATCCGCAAAGTAGTTCGTCCGGTATTGGTAAAAGATACCGATACTCAAATGCTTTACATCGATCTTTCTAAAGACAACTATTGTTTGGGAGGGAGTAGTTTTGCTCAATTAGTGAATTCTTTAGGAGCCGAAACTCCAACGGTAACTGATTCTCCTTATTTTGCTTCTGCTTTCAATACCATTCAAAAATTGATTCGCAAAGATTTAATTTTGGCTGGTCATGATATTTCTGCTGGTGGAATGATCACTGCTTTATTAGAAATGACTTTCGGAAGAAATGACATTGGCTTGAATATCGATCTTTCATCTATTGAAGAAAAAGAAACAACTAAAGTTTTCTTTAGTGAAAACCCTGGTTTAATTCTTCAAGTAAAAGATGCAGATAAAGTTGTTGAGATTCTGAATCAAAATAATATCAACTTCCACAACATTGGAAATGTAACTGAAAACAGATCAGTAAATATTAAACATCACGAAAGTGAATTTGTTTTAAATATTGAACATTTACGCGACTTATGGTTTAAAACCTCTTACCTCTTCGATCGCAAACAATGTGGCGAAGAATTGGCTTTAGAGCGTTTCAATAATTATAAAAAACAAGAACTTAGTTTCGAATTTCCAAAACACTTTACAGGCAAAGCTTCTCAATATAATATTGAATTAAGTCGTCGTAAGAAAAGCGGAATCAAGGCGGCAATCATTCGCGAAAAAGGTGTGAATGGCGACCGCGAAATGGCATATATTATGCACCTCGCCGGTTTCGATGTGAAAGATGTTCACATGACCGACCTCATCGCCGGAAGAGAAACATTGGAAGATATTAATTTCATCGTATTTGTTGGAGGATTCTCTAACTCGGATGTTTTAGGCTCGGCAAAAGGATGGGCAGGAGCTTTCCTTTACAATGAAAAAGCAAAGAAAGCTTTAGAGAATTTTTATGCAAGAGAAGACACATTGAGCTTGGGGGTTTGTAATGGCTGCCAGCTAATGATGGAGTTAGACCTGGTTTATCCAAAACACGAAAAAACAATTCGCATGTTGCACAATGCTTCCCATAAATTTGAAGCCGGATTTATAAATGTGGAGGTACCCGAAAATAATTCGATCATGCTAAAAACATTGGCAGGTTCACGATTGGGAATTCATGTAGCTCACGGAGAAGGGCAATTCAGTCTTCCGTACGAAGAAGAAAAATATAATATTTCAATGAAGTTTGCACACAAAGGATATCCGGGCAATCCAAACGGATCGGATTACAATATTGCCGGGATGTGTTCCGATAATGGGCGTCATCTAGTAATGATGCCACATCTCGAAAGAGCCTTTATGCCTTGGCATTGGGCCGAGTATCCATTAGAACGTAAATCGGATGAAATTACCCCTTGGATAGAAGCTTTTGTAAATGCCAGAGAATGGATTAAAAATAAAGCCTAAACCAAGCTAAAGGAAAAATATTAATTTGCAAACCTAATGAATCAAGGAAAATACATATCACCTGACATTTTTGTTTTCTCCAAATGGAGCAGGAAAGAATATGCCATTTTTGCTTC
>JAOZQX010000059.1 GCA_029931995.1 Bacteroidales bacterium | reverse complement strand
AAGTTTACTAATTGTGTAGCTTGCTTTTGGTAGGTGTCAATATCTTTTTGAGTGAAATGTAGTTCTCCTTTCTGTTCAGCAAAAAGAGTTAACGAAAACAATAAAGCCCAAAAGAGAAACCCAACCTTCTTCATATGCGCAAAAATTTATGACTATTCTTGAAAAATAAGTGCTTTTAAAATTTCTTGATCTTCTTTAGTGATTTTCAGTAAATTTGAAATTAGCCAACCCGAGTTATTGCCTTTTCGGTTAAATTTTGATAATTCGAGATACCAATCATTTAGTTGGAAAAAGTGAAATTTTACATCCTCAACTGTGATAAATTGTAAATTAAGGTTACGAAACTCATAAATAAATAAAGTTAAATAATCTGGTTTAAAACCCTTTTCGGCAAATTGTTCGAGTACAGCTTTTGATTTAAATACTTTTACCAGATTCATAAAATCGAGTTCGTGGCTCAAGGGATGTAAAAATTTTTGCTCTTCTTCGGGGAGTTTTTTGGCATCAACAAACTGGTTGAAAAAAGGCTCGAAAATTACATTAATTAGCACCCATTTTGAACCTACTTCTTCTTCCTGAAGTTTTAAGAATAAAATAAGATCTTTTTGTTCGCCCTTATAATTAAAACTGGTTTTGACTTCAGCAAACCAATTACCCCCATGGAAATCAAGAAAATTTTGCTGTTCAGGTCGAGTGCATCTATAAATAAATTCATTTTTAATCAGCGGGTCAATATTAGTACTTTGCTGATCGAACAATAATTCTATGAAATTTCTTCGATAGGTTGGATTTTGGTACAAAGGGTTATTAACAGAGAAGCGTTCGCCGTAACGATCCTCTTCTCCGTTAAATCTCCTAAAAAACTGGTTGACCTGTTTTGTATGCGCATAAAGCATACTTTCATCTTCAACGAAATTGTCGAAATATTGGGAATAAACAGACAACTGTATCAGACATAGAATTAATACAAGCCCACCAAGTTTTATTTTCATTTTGTAGTTTCAGTTACTCTAACATCTCCTAATAACACATCCCAAAAACCAATCAGTTTTCCACCAATTTGTGTGTGTTTTCGTTCTACATAAACGGTAATATCTTTCTTTGTAGTATCCTTGTATGTTAATCCATCGTCCGATTGACCTTCGAAACGTTGATAGATGGTAATTACACCCACGTATCTTCCATCGGGTTGTAATTCCAAATCACTAATATATTGGATGTTGTACCAACTAATGTTAACGCGATCGTAATTTAATGCCATTAAATGCTCCAAATATGGACGAACGCCATAATATTGAATTTCGGTTCGGTGTAAAGAAGATACCCCGATTTGACTATCGTCGGCAAATAATTCAAGCGTACGCTCAATCACGCGGTTGGCTTCAGAAAAAGGTGTTTCCTTGCTTCCAATAATTGAAATATACTTACTTAAATCTCTGATTTTTTCAATTGCAAGGCTGTCGATGGCACGTTTTCTTTCAGGACTGATTTGTGCCTGCGAAAAAGCTGAAGAAGCTAATGAAAAGCAAAATACAGCAACTAATAATATCTTGATTTTAGACATAATTCTTATTTTTTAATGAGTTCGATTTCAGTTATTTTCCCGTTATTATCCAACATGAATGATTCGATACCTTTATCAAATTTTTTCACATCTTTTAAATATTCTAGATATTTTTTGATAGTGGTTGGACGGTCGTAATCTTTTACCCCGTTTTCCTGGCTGATAATAATCAGTACAGGAATATCGCCCGATGCATATAATTTAAGAGCTTGGGCAATGTGTAAATTAGCTTGCGAAAAACTATTGGCACTAGCTACAGCATTAAATCCGTCCAAAATACTTTTATGGAAAACATATTGCTGCTGTTTTTCCGATTCTTCGCGGGTTTTAGCATCTTGTTCATCACGTAAAACAGTGAGAGCATCATCGGCACGTGCAATTAAATCTTTTACTTCCTGATCTTGGAAATATTCCTGTTTAATGGCATTTAAGCGGTATTCTTTTTCGTCAAGGTTCATCGATCCCTGATCGTTTATTATTGCAAGCAGGTCTCTTTTAGCCTGTTCAATTTTTTGGGCATAAGCACTTTCGCTTTGGTCTTGGGCGATTTTTTGTTTGCTCTTACATCCGGAAAAAGAAAGAGAAAACATAATAAAAGAGAAAATAATTACCCCGACCCTAAATAAATTCTTCTTCATAAGTATTGATTTTTAATTTAATATTCACTTGTACATTATATGTTTGGTGTAAACAAAATTATTTATTTTATACATTTATAACTAATTATGAGTCAGAAAAATTATATAATCCCAATATTTATTCCTGAATTAGCTTGCCCATTTCAATGTTTATATTGTAATCAGCAGAAAATCAGCGGGGAACTAAAAACTCCCTCTGACTCGGAAATTCGCAAAATAATTGACAATCATATAGAAACAATCCCTAAAGGTACACATATAGAGCTCGCATTTTTTGGTGGGAATTTTACAGGAATTCCATTTGAGGAACAACAACACTTTTTAGAACAAGTTCAAGATTATATTAAACAAGGAAAAATTCGTTCAATTCGATGTTCTACAAGGCCTGACTATATCAACGAAAAGGTTCTTGAAATGCTGAAAAGTTTTAATGTTAAAACCATTGAATTGGGAGCTCAATCGATGGAAGAGGAGGTTTTGATGATGTCCGGAAGAGGCCATTCGCTTGAAGATACCGTTCAGGCATCGAAATTAATAAAGGATTTTGGTTTTGATTTAGGATTACAGATGATGATTGGTTTGCCGGGCGATACCAAAGAAAAATCGTTAAACACTGCTCGAAAAATTATTGAGCTCGGAGCCGAAAACACACGTATTTATCCTACATTGGTTATTCGTGAAACAAAATTGGAAGAACTTTATCATGCAAAAAAATACAAAGTCCTTAGCCTAAAGGAAGCTGTTGAGTGGACATCTGAAATTCTTGAACTCTTTGAAAAAGCTAATGTAAAGATTTTAAGAGTGGGCTTGCATCCTTCCGAAGGTTTATTGGATGGAAGCGAGCTCGTGGCAGGGCCATTCCATCAATCATTTCGCGAATTAGTTTATACCGAAATTTGGCATAAAAAATTGATAAACCTTAAATCGGATTCAGATTTAATCACCATAATTGTAAATCCGAAAGAACTCAATTATGCCATTGGATACAATGGTGAAAACAAGAAATTTCTTAAAGAAAAATTCAAAAAAGTAATATTTAAAACCGACCTCAATTTAAAAGATCGGGATTTTGAAATACATATTTGAAAGTCTTATTTCTTTATATCCATTGTAATTTCTTCACCTAATAAATATTCCAGATATAAACGAAATCTTAATTGTTTTCCAACGGCAACAGCTTCGTCAACGGTATAGCCGCAATGCCTCACCAAATAAGCCATCCATACATGTGTCACACGTCCGCACCCGGCACAATGAATAAGTGTTTTGCCTTCGAATGAGTTAATTGCTTCAGCTACTTTTTCAAGAGTCTCAGGACAGTAGGCGTCAATTCCACTCATAGGAATTGAAACATATTTCATTCCTAATTCTGCAACTAATGCCTCTTCATCATAGTTTTCTTCGGTGTGCTTGGTGTTTTCGGCTTCTGAGCGTAAATTAATGATGAGATTTACGCCATCTTCTTTTAACGATTTTAAGGTTTCAAGGCTAGGTTGTCCGGCAAAATAAAAATCTTGTGATTTGAAAAAATTCGGAATGCTATCAATTTTTTCTATTTCATATTTGCTTGATACCTGACCTTTGCTATAAAAAACAGTCGTAACGAGAACAACAACAATCAGGATGCTTACGATAAATACAATCTTTTTTTTCATAGGTATTATTAGCTTGGTTTAATTAGCGAATTTGTAAATAATCAATTACAAAAACAAATAAAAAACTAATTTTGAGCCATGTTAATTATTGTAGATCAAAAAATTCCGAATGCAGCGATTAAAAAATTGACTGAATTTGAAGAGGTAGTTGAATTTCAAACAGAGGGAATCGTTTATGAGGCTATATCGGGACATCCCGATATTTTTTTTAGCCAAATAGAAAATCAATTGGTACTTGCTCCAAATTTGCCTGATGTTTATTTTCAAAAATTAAAAGAACACAAAATATCTTATGTTTTGGGCGAAGAAGCTGTGGGTACAAAATATCCTGCCAGTTCAAAATATAATATTGTTGCCGATAACGATTATTTAATTCATAATTTTAGGAACACTGATTCTAAAATTATACAGTTGGCCGAAGATATGGATTTGATTCAGGTTGATCAGGGCTATACACGATGTAATTTAATTCCACTGGGAAATAAACATTACATCACTTCTGATAAAGGCGTAGCACGTACGCTAAAACGTTTCGATTTGGAAGTGCTTTATGTTGATCCCGAAGGAATACAATTGCCTGGATATAAAAATGGTTTTATTGGTGGTTGTGCTGGAATACTTGAGAAGAAAATATTTTTTATCGGGAGCTTGAATCATTTAAAAGATAGCAATGAAATAAAAGCGTTTTTGAAATCCCAAAACTTTGAAATCATTGAGCTTTATGATGGACCTCTGTTTGATGGGGGGAGTTTGATTTTTATCTAAAACGAAATTCTTCGTCTTCGTCTTCGCCTCTGCCTTTTTATTTTGTAATTTCGCAGCCTAAAACTATAATTATGTTACGGACACATACTTGCGGAGTACTGAATATTAAAAATGTTGGACAAAGTGTTAGCTTGAGTGGGTGGGTACAAAAATCGCGCGATTTGGGCGGAATGACCTTTGTAGATTTACGCGATCGTTATGGAATTACCCAATTGGTTTTTAATATGGAAACCGATGCTAAACTTTGTGAAAAAGCCCGTAAGCTGGGTCGTGAGTTTGTGATTCAGGCTAAAGGTGAAGTAGCTGAACGTAGCAATAAAAACAAAAAAATCTCTACTGGTGAAATTGAAATTATTGTATCAGAATTTGTAGTTCTGAACAAATCCAATATTCCGCCATTTACCATCGAAGATGAAACTGATGGGGGAGAAGAGTTACGAATGAAATATCGTTATCTTGATTTGCGCCGGAATCCATTGCGTAAAAATTTGGAGCTTCGTCATCGTATGTCTATTGAGACTCGTAAATATTTAGATAGTCAGGAATTTTTTGAAATTGAAACCCCTTATCTTATTAAATCAACTCCCGAGGGTGCTCGCGATTTTGTTGTGCCTTCACGTATGAACGAGAATGAATTTTATGCGCTGCCACAATCGCCACAAACATTTAAACAATTGTTGATGGTGGGTGGTTACGATCGTTATTATCAATTGGTAAAATGCTTCCGCGATGAAGATTTGCGTGCCGACCGTCAACCTGAGTTTACACAAATTGACTGCGAAATGTCCTTTGTGGATCAGGAAGATATTTTAAACACTTTTGAGGGATTAACTAAATATTTATTTAAAACCGTAAAAAATATTGATGTTACAGAATTTCCACGGATGCCTTATTCTGAGGCTATGCAATTGTATGGTTCGGATAAACCGGATATTCGTTTTGGAATGGAGTTCGTTGAGGTGAACGATGTTGCCCAAAACAAAGGATTCAAGGTATTTGATGATGCCGAATTAGTCATTGGTTTTTGTGCCGAAGGATGTGGAGAATATTCGCGTAAACAATTGGATAAATTGACCGATTTTGTAAGACGACCACAGGTTGGAGCTCAAGGAATGATTTATGTAAAATGCAATGCAGATGGCACCTTCAAATCATCTGTTGATAAATTTTTCGATCAGGATGCGCTTAAAACGTGGGCCGAAAAAATGAATGCCAAAGCTGGCGATCTTTTATTGGTCCTTTCCGGCGAAGCCGAAAAAGTTCGCAAGCAATTATGCGAATTACGTTTGGAAATGGGAAGTCAATTAGGTCTTAGAGATCCAAAAGTATTTAAACCGCTTTGGGTTGTTGACTTTCCTTTATTAGAATGGGATGAAGACAGCGGACGTTATCATGCCATGCATCATCCGTTTACTTCGCCAAAAAATGAAGACATTGATATGTTGGAAAGCGATCCTGGAAAAGTTCGGGCCAATGCTTACGATATGGTCATTAATGGAGTTGAAATTGGCGGTGGCTCCATTCGTATTTTTGATAAAACATTACAAAAAAGAATGTTCACTTTATTAGGTTTTTCAGATGAAGATGCTCAAGCTCAGTTTGGCTTCCTAATGAATGCTTTCGAATTTGGAGCTCCTCCTCATGGTGGTATTGCTCTTGGTTTTGATCGTTTGGTTGCTTTGTTTGGTGGCTCCGATTCTATCCGTGATTTTATTGCATTCCCTAAAAATAATGCAGGACGGGATGTTATGATAGATTCGCCTTCGGCAATTGTACAAGAGCAGTTGGATGAGTTGAAATTAAGGGTGGTAAAAGATGGTAAGTGAAAATTAATTATAATTATTTTTAATCATTTTTCTGTATTTTTTGCTAACCTGTAAGCCTTCGTCACAATCCTTTAAAAAAGCGATTAAAGAGTAATTGTCTAATTTTTCAATTCGCTCAATATAGTTAAGGTTAATGATCCATTTGCGATGAATACGGGCAAAATGATTCTCAGGCAGTACTTTTTCCCATTCTTTCATTGTCCTTAACATTAGCCCGATACCTCCATCTTTGCAAAATAATTTAGTGTAATCACCTAAAGCCTCAATCTTAACCAAATTTTCCAGAGAAATAAATTTATAGCCATTTGTGGAAGATAAAAATACTTTATCTCTATACTGTAAAATGCCGATATCAGGTTTGGTTTTTTCTTCTTCTGAATAAAGTCTTTTTATCGTTTCATCAAGCCTTTCAGGGTTTAATGGCTTTAATAAATAATCGATGGCATTTATTTCAAAAGCTCTTATGGCGTAATCATCAAAGGCGGTTACAAAAATTACTTTTCCGTGGAAATTTACTCGCTCAAGTAAATCGAAGCCGCTAAGCCCCGGCATTTGAATATCCAAAAATAAAACATCAGGCGAGAGTTTATTAATTAAATCAATTCCATCCATGGCATTTTTGGCTTCCCCAACAATCTCTATCCCATTATAATTTTTTAATAATGATTTAAGTTTTGTTCTGGCTAATCGCTCATCATCTACAATTAAAACCTTTATTTTATGATTTTTTGGCATAAATTTTTTGGGATTTAATAATGATTTTTATTTTAACGAATTGTTCGGTTGCCAATACCAAAAATTCATAATCTGACCCATATTCATTTTCGAGCCGTTGAATAACATTTTTTAGACCAACTCCATGATTGTTCGCAATTTTTTTATCTTTAAGTTCTTCGCCAATCCATTTTCCTGAATTTTCAATCTGGATTAATA
>JAOZQX010000358.1 GCA_029931995.1 Bacteroidales bacterium | reverse complement strand
ACAAAAACTGAGCGCGAAAAATCTGGTTCAATCCCTAAAGATATTTAAAAAGATGAATGTTCTTATTACAGGTGCAAGTCGCGGAATTGGATATGAACTGGTTCTGGAGATGAGTAAGTCTTCGAATCACCATATTGTGGCTGTTTCTCGTAATAATGATCGTTTGTTGCAACTAAAACAGGAATGTATTGAAGTAAACGGGCATGATAATGTAATTCCTGTTCAATTTGATTTGACTGATTTTTCGGCTCTTGAGAATGAATTTATCCCTAAGGTCAAAAAACATATTTCTTCAATTGATATACTGATTAATAATGCAGGGCAACTTATAAACAAAAAGTTTGAAAATTTTAGTGAGTCAGATTTTGATCAGTGTTATAATGTCAATGCAAAAGCCCCGTTTTTTTTAGTTAAGAATTGCTTGTCATTATTAAGTCCTCAAGCACACGTTGTTAATATTGGTAGTATGGGTGGTGTGCAGGGAAGTGTTAAATTTTCAGGATTATCTGCCTATAGCTCTAGTAAAGGAGCCTTAACTATTTTAACCGAATGTTTGGCCGAAGAATATAAAGAAACCAATTGGCGGTTTAATTGCTTGGCCTTAGGAGCGGCACAAACTGAGATGCTGGAAGAAGCTTTTCCCGGCTATAAAGCTCCAATGAATGCTAATGAAATGGCTGCATTTATTGCCGATTTTGCCTTGAATGGCAACCGCTATTTTAACGGAAAAGTTTTACCGATTGCTTTAACAACGCCTTAAATTTTATTGAAGAGACAAGATGAGTAATATAAAAGATATAATACAGCATCCCGGCATAATCGAGAGTGTAGGTGAAGATAAAGTTCAGGTAAATATATTGGCACAATCGGCTTGCTCATCCTGTCATTCAAAGGGGATGTGTTCGGTAGCCGAGATGGAAAATAAAATTGTTGACGTAACAAAAGCTCCTGACTTTAATTATAAAGTTGGCGATCAGGTTACTGTTTATATGAAAAAATCTTTGGGGCAAAAAGCAGTTTTTTATGGATATTTGTACCCATTTCTACTAATGCTGCTTTCCTTAATCCTTATGCTAATACTTACGTCTAATGAGGGATTAGCTGCGTTAACTTCATTATTATTATTGGTTCCCTATTATTATATCCTGTATAAGATGAAGGATAAACTTAGTACTACTTTTGAGTTTAAGATTTTATAGATTTCTGTAAAAAAACCTCCTTTGTAATAAGACCCCATCATTTATCAATCATCAGTACATTTAAACTTTCTAAATAAAGATATTAGGGTAATTTAGAGTTTTTCTAAACTAATACAGAAACATAACAGTATCAACGACTTCCGAGCCTTTAAGTTTTTTATACTATTCCACTAATACTGTAAGGATTTGAATCACAATACCATACATACTTTTCAGCTATTACGCTAAACATTTAATAGTTGCTGATTTGTTTTTATTTTTGCTACGCGTTAAAAATCATACCCGAAAAGGGTTAAAAATCTTTAATTTAAAAGGAGAAAACGTGAACGATGTAATTATTTATGCAGTAATTTCTTTAAGCTTAATTGGAGCTGCTGCGGCTGTGATTTTGTATTTCGTAGCTCAAAAATTTAAAGTAATCGAAGATCCGAAAATTGATTTGGCTGAGGAAGCTTTGCCTGCTGCTAATTGTGGTGGCTGTGGTTATCCCGGTTGTCGGAATTTTGCTGAGGCTTTAGTTAAATCGGCTAACGACAAAAAATCTATTGAAGGCTTAAATTGTCCGGTAGGAGGAAATGATGTAATGGCAGCTGTGGCTGGAATTCTTGGATTGGTTGCAGAGGAAAAAGATTCTCAGATTGCAGTAATCCGCTGTTCAGGATCGCATGCCAATGCGCCCAAGAAAATAAATTATGACGGCCCTGCAACATGTGCCTTTGCTCATAATTTATCATCTGGCGAAAGCGGATGTCCTTACGGTTGTTTAGGTTGTGGCGATTGTGTTGCTGCATGCGATTTCGATGCTATTTACATGGATGAAACTACAGGT
>JAOZQX010000357.1 GCA_029931995.1 Bacteroidales bacterium | reverse complement strand
GGTCGCCATAAGTTTCCTCCATATTGTTCCTTCTTTCCATAAAAATACCATCTACACCCACAGCTATACCAGCTTTTGCAATGGTTTCAATCAATTCGGGTTGCCCGCCTGTAACACCTTCATTTTGATTTGGTTTTTGTAGTGAGTGAGTAATGTCAAGTACTACGGGGTATTTGTTTTTTTGCATTTCGGGTATTGCTCGGTAATCGACTACCATATCCTGATATCCAAACATCGATCCTCGTTCTGTTAATATGATGTTTTCATTACCTGACTGCTTAACTTTATCAACCGTAAATCTCATGGATTCGGCCGACAAAAATTGTCCTTTCTTAATGTTCACAGCTTTTCCTGTTAAGGCAGCAGCAACCAATAAATCAGTTTGTCGGCATAAGAAAGCAGGGATTTGCAATGCATCTACATATTCGGCAGCAACAACAGCTTCCGCTTCGGTATGGATGTCGGTAATTGTAGGAACATTAAAATCACTTCCAATACTTTTAATAATTTTTAAGGCCTCAAAGTCACCAATTCCCGTAAACGAATCCAAACGAGAGCGATTGGCTTTTTTATAAGAAGCTTTAAATATCAAAGGAATTTCAAATTTTTCAGAAATTTCAACCAATCGCTTAGCTATTTTGCGTGGTGTTTCTTCATTCTCAACTACGCACGGACCGGCGATTAGAAAGAAATTATTAGTGTTAGGAAATTTTAAGTTTTCAAATTTTGGAATCATAGTAATGTAAATAGATACGCTTCAAAGATAGTACAAATCTAATTTTTAGCAGCAATATTTTGTTTAAAGTAAAGATTGATTGATGAAAATTGGTTTTCAATAGAGTCGATGGTGATTCTTCCTCCATGTAGATTTATAATTTGTTTGCAGAGGCTTAATCCTATGCCGCTCCCTTCTTCTTTATCGGTATAAAATGGAATAAACACTTTTGATAGTTTGTCATTTGAAATCCCAGACCCATTGTCTTTTATTTGTATGCAAATCTCATCAATATCATTCTGAAAGATATTTGTTTCGATTTTTGGGTTTTCAGTATTTGTTGTAGCCTCAATAGCATTCTTGTAGATATTAATCAATACTTGTTCAATTAAACCTTCATCGGCTTTAATATACTGGATCGTATCACTTATTTTTATTTCAAACCTTATGTTATTTTGTTTAAACTCTTCCTTATAAAGGTTTTCAATTTTATCAATAGTCTTCTTAATTTCAAATTCTTGAAAGACAGGTTTGGGGAGTTTTGTCAGTTTTCGGTATTCATTGGTAAAATTCAATAGGTTTTTACTTCGATCATGAATAGCATGGATGCCTTCCTTTAAGAAATCTATTTTTAACTCACTTACATTGTCAACCTTTTCAATATTTTCATCCATTGTAGAACTAAGCGAGACGATGGGTGAAACAGAGTTCATGATTTCATGAGTTAAAACACTAATTAGTTTTTGATAGGATTCCTGCTCTTTGATATCTAATTCGCTATGAATATTTTTAACAGAAATAAGTTTAAACTTTTTGTTTGAAAGTTTGTAGCTCGTTGCATTTAAGGATAACTCATATTTGTACCCACCAGATAGAAGTTGAAATAATTGGCTCTCACCTTGCTTTAGTTTAACAATAGTATTAACAAAATCAGCATGTAATTTATTTATGGATTGATTTTGTCTTAAAAATGGGTTGTTAAAGATTTGTTTAAAAGCATCGTTAACCAAATGAATATTATTATCCTCATCAAATGAAATTATTCCTACATCTATATGTTTGATAAGGGTTTGGAGATGTTGATATTGAAGTTCACGCTCAAAATTCAAAGTGCGAAATTGTTTACTAATTTTATTAAAATTTTGATATAATATTGAAAAGCTTGATCCTTTGCTTGATTCAGGATAATTGGTTGTATAATCCTTATTTGCCAATGCATTTATAAAATTTATGTAATCGTAATTGCTTTTGTTGATATATTTTAGAAGCTCCAAAACCTGAAAAAAAAGAAAAATAAATACAAAAAAAGATTTT
>JAOZQX010000058.1 GCA_029931995.1 Bacteroidales bacterium | reverse complement strand
AAACAATTCCATCTCTACAAAATTGAATCGAAGGGTAAAGTTAGGCAATTCCTTTTTTAAATCAAAAACCTAAGCCTGCGAGGGTTTTAACCTTCTTTGGCATAAAATATTTACAATAAAAGCAAATTTGATTTATTTTTACGATAAGTTTGCATATAATAATTGTTTTAAGAACCATCGTATAATAATTTAAGCATCGAAATAACAAAAATAAATAGCAAAAAAATTCTGGTAATACAGACGGCCTTCCTTGGTGATGTTATTATGAGTACGCCTATTTTTAAAGGATTACATGAAATATGGCCGGACGCACTTATTGATGTGCTTGTGATTCCGGAAACGGCTGCCGTACTAAATAACAACCCCTACATTAATAGAGTTTTTAACTTTGATAAACGTAAGAAATTAAATAAGCTTAGAAGTTTTCTTCCACTCATTCTTAAACTTCGAAAAAACAAATACGACATTTCATTTTCCATACAGTCGTCGTTTACCTCCAGCCTAATTATGCTTATGGCGGGAATAAAAAACAGAGTGGGCTATAGCCGACAAAAATTAATAACTCGCAAAATAGCTATTGATAGGAGCCTGCATATTAGAGAGCGAGTACTAATGCTGATCGAAGATTTCTCTGATAAAACGTTTAATAACGAAACTGCCGTTTTTTGCAGCGAATTGGATAGTAGAAAAGCAAAGTCAATTACAGTTTCTAATGGAAATTCGAAGAAGATCGCAATGGCTCCTGCTTCGGTTTGGGCAACAAAAAAATGGCCCGAAAATTATTTTGTTGAGCTGCTGAAAAAGTGCGGCAATTATTCAATTTATTTAATTGGTGGGCCTGAAGATTATAATTTATGCGAAGCTATAATCAATCAAACAGGGCTTTCGAATATTGCCAATTATGCTGGCAAGCTTTCGATACTTGAGTCCTGCGCTTTGATAAAAGAAATGGATTTGCTTATTTGTAACGACAGTGCACCGCTTCATATGGCAAATGCTGTTAATACAAATGTTTTTGCTTTTTTCGGTCCAACCGTAAAAGCCTTTGGTTGTTATCCGTACCGAAGCGGTAACAAAATATTGGAGCTTGACTTGGATTGCCGTCCGTGCTCAAAACATGGTGGCAAACGCTGTCCTAAAGGTCATCACAATTGCATGCTTGATGTAAAGCCCGATTTTGTTTTTAAAGAAATTGAGAGTTACCTTAATACTCAACAATAAAAAGAATTGCGAATGACTTATCCTTTCACCTACTATCTTTTAACGGCTCCCTATACGTTAGTTTGGAAGACTTTATCATTGTTCCGAAAAAAAAAGCAAATTGTTTTTTATTGCGATTGCTACCTTGATTATGTAATATTTGAAAATGTAAGAGAACACTTACCACAGATGAAAATTGTGGCAAAGAACAGGCAAGTAAAAAATGAACTTTCAAGCCATGGCTTGGATTCAGTTCTTTGGCCTGTTTTTCCGGATGTGGTTATTATGGCTCGTCATGCGTTTCATAAATTCCCGAGTAAAGGAATCGTGAAAATTGGGACAAAACATGGGGTCTATCATTTCAAGAATCTGATTCGGGCTGAGAAGTTCAATGCATTTTCAGTTTACCTGTTTACTTCTGAATATGAGGTGGAAGAAGCTAAAGCGCTTGGAATTACATGTGCCCAAAGTGGAGGCTATCCAAAACTAGATTCTTATTGGTTTCCAGATACTGATAAGAAGGTGGAAGAGTTAAGACAAAAGTTAGGTTTTAATAACGGAAAACCAAACATTCTTTTCACTGCTACCTGGGAAGGTTCAGGGATGTCTGCTGTGGATAAATGGTGCGATCGGCTGTCGGAGCTGACAGATGAGTTTAATGTAATGGTTACATTTCATCCTTTTACTAATAAAAAATATTTTTCGAAAATAAAGAACACTTCGGGAGTGGTGTTTTTAAATGACCCTAAAAATTATCTTTATATAAAATTAGCAGATTTAATGGTGGGTGATACAAGCTCAATTCTTGCAGAATCTTGTGCTTTGGATAAACCAATGGTGACTTTTTCGGTGAAAGAATCAAGGCGCCTTACCCCAAATATTGTTAAGCTACTTCAAGATATTTCATTCCGAATTGATAATTTTGAAGAACTTAGAAGTGCAATAAAACATGAACTGGACAATCCACAACAAAGGTCTGAACAACGTCAGAAATATAACAAAATTATGTTTGATGATTTGGATGGTAATCATAGTAAAAAGGCTGCTTTAAAAATTACAAATGTGCTTGATGAGATTATGAAATAAGCTAGAGAATTTCCTCTCTTTTTTGATTCCCCACCCGATATGTAATTTTATTATCTTTGATCAAGCCATACTAATTATGACCTCATCCGAAGAAGAAAAAAAGAAAATCATTCAAAGCTTATTTTTCCCTGCACTTTTTTTAGTGTTGATTTGGCTGATAAAATTTTCGGAATTTGTTTTTGGTATCGACCTTGTTTTTTTGGGTGTTTATCCCCTGAAATTGGAAGGCTTAATTGGAATTATTACCTCACCTTTAATTCATGGTGATTGGTCGCATCTGATGGCAAACAGTGTGTCGGTTTTTTTGTTGATGAGTTTTCTGTTTTACTTTTATAAAGAACTGGCTACCCGCAGCTTTTTCATGATTTATTTGCTGAGCGGAATTTGGCTTTGGTTTGCAGGTAGAGATTCCTACCATATTGGTGCCAGTGGTATTATTTACGGCATGGCTTCTTTTCTTTTTGTGAGTGGGGTTATTCGAAAAAATCCGCGTTTGATGGCTCTAACGCTTGTAATTACTTTTTTATACGGAAGTATGATTTGGGGTGTTTTCCCCGACTTTTTTCCAAAAGAAAATATTTCGTGGGAAGGCCATTTAATGGGACTAACAGCCGGATTTATTGTAGCAATTTACTATAGAAAGGAAGGCCCTCAGGCTCCGATTTATCATTGGGATGAAGAAGAAGATGAGACTGATGCGTATTGAAAAGTTAAGAAGAACGATTAATTTGAAATAACAAATCACAAGTTCCAAATCTCAAATAAATTCCAAAATCCAATTTTCAAAACAAAAATCTCATTAATCTATTTAGAGTTTGGAAATTTGAACATTGAATATTATTTATTATTTGTGTTTTGTTATTTGGTGCTTTTACTCAGCAATAGTCTATCATACAAAAACAGCAACACAGCTGTTCCGGCTCCAATAGCTGCAAAAACCAACCAAATATTTCCGGGTTGGTAATTGCTATACAATAATTGATTCAACTGATTTTCGTTCATGTTTAAAAAAATCATAGCTTCTTTAAAAAGAATCGCACCATCAGCGTTCTGGAGCGTCTCCATTGTGGCATAACCACGGCTAAGCAATTCTTGTTTTAAATAAATATACTTATCCGACATGCTATCATACAGAAAACCTGATAAGAACCCGCCAATAATATTTCCACCTGCCATGGGTAAATAACTTACGCCCATATAAAGAGCAACCTTGTCAACAGGGGCAATACGCCCAATATATTCCTGAACTCGGGGCGAACTTGTCATCTCTCCAAAAGCAATGATTACAACACCTAAAATAATGTATAGTCCCATGTTTTGAAACGCAAATTGTCCCATCCCAAGGGCAATAATCAGTCCTCCAAAAATTATAGATGTAACCGGTCTGATTTTCATTACCAGCGTAGAAACAAGCACTTGAAAAAATATAATGGTAAAGGCAGCAATGTTTATTATTTGCTCAGGACGTATCAATCCCACACCATCCACTTTGGTGCCAATAGCACTTGCGAGTACGGATGAAGAATTATAAACATCGGTGGTATTAATCCATTGGGTAATGTAAACAGGAAGCGTAAAGAAAATTTGCCAATAGGTGGTCCAAAAACCAATCATTATGATAATAAATAATGTAAATTTTTTATCGCTTAAAGCGATACCCATATTCCTGAAAATTTGCAAAATGGTTTCACCTAATGAGTTTTCCGATTTGTTTTCTTTGCGTCCGGGTTCTTTATAAAAAATAAGAAGGATGAAATTTACAAGAATGACAAGGGAGCTCATCACGAAAACATAATTCCAATTTAAATCGCGTAATCTGGAAGCCACAAAAGGCCCGATAAAACCTCCAATATTTACGATCATATAAAATATGCCAAAGCCTATGGTGTCGTTATTTTTGTTTGTTGTTTTTGAAATAGTAGCCGAGATAACGGGTTTAAAAATGGAAGCTCCAACAGCAACAATCAGGAAGCTTGCAAAAACCATTGCATAGCTGTTAAATTGCCCCATGAAATAGTAGCCGGATGTTAGGCATACAGAAGCTGCTAATAACACTCTTCGAAAACCAAATTTATCGGCAATAGCACCACCCAAAACAGGAAGTAAATAAATTATTCCGGTCACGATAGCCTGCATAATACCACGCTGACTATTTGTAAAACCAAGTCCGCCTTCGGAAATAGGATTGGTTAAATAAACCGATAACACAACGAACATCCCGTAATAAGCCCAACGCTCGAACAATTCCATAACGTTAACAATCCAAAATGTTCTTGGGAATTTCTTAAAAACAGATAAAAAGCTCATTTACATTTAAGTTTTAAATTCCAAATTTCAATAATCAAATCTCAAATAAATTTCAAAAAAACAATGATCAAAACTAGATACCACAAATTCGATTTGGGTTTTGTAATTTGAGCATTGGATTTTGTTTGTAATTTGTTTCTAGTTATTTGGTGCTTATTTTAAGGTAGGGTCGAAGTTTCATGAATAGCGAATCAGAAATATACTTTGGTTCTCTTAAATCATCTACTGATTTAATTTTCTCCACCTTACGTGCATTAACAATAAATTTTACAAATTCGTAGCTAATATAAGGATGTTTTAATAATTTTTTAAAGTCGGCAGTATTAATATTTAGTTGATTTATTTTTGCCGTGTCGCAAGCCGTAAAATTGTGTTTTATGTTCTCAAATTTACCGGAGTCGATTCCATATACTTCAACGAGTTGAGAAGGGTGAGTGTAGCCTCCAAGCAAGTTTCTGTATTTCAAAATACGTGAAGCAAAAACAGCTCCGACACCATAAATTTTAATTAACTCAACAGAGTCTGTGGTGTTTAATTCAATATGTAGTTTTTTTTGTGGAGCGTAATTTTTTCTTTTTTCTTTTTTGGATTTCGAGATTGAAATAAAAGGCTCAAGCTTTTGGTATTGAGTTTCACTGATCGAATATATTTTTTTCAGATCTTCTTTTTTAAAGAATTTCCCGCCTGCATTTCGGTAGTTTAAAATGGTTTGTGTTTGTTTTTCGCTTAAGCCTAATTTAAGCCAATCTTCTTTTGTGATCAAATTAGGATTAAACTTAAAATATTCAATGGTCTTTGCTTCGACTTGTTCAAGTGGTTTTTGAGTCAAGCTATCAACCCAGGCAATAAAAGCAAGTTTGTCAATTGGTTTTTCCTGACTAATGTTGGGAATAACAAACAGGTTAATAAAAATCAGAATTAGAATGATGGAAAGAAGCATGAAAATACCGCGTCTTTCTTTCTGGCTGAAATAAAAATAATCGAATATTGGTTTGAGCATAAAAAATAAAGCTGATGGTTACATCAGCTTTATTCCAAATATTATTATATGTCTCAGTTAGTAATGTAAATACTAATACGATGCTGTTTATTCTTCAGGTTTTTATACAAGGTTTTGGTTCTTATTTTAACTCATCACTTATCATTCATAACTCATAATTATTTATAGCGTTTTATTTCTCCGCTTTTAAGTTTCTTCCAATAATCTTTCAAATCTCTTCTAACTTCGGGAGCCAGGATAATTAAACCCAGGATATTCGGGAAGGCCATCGATAAAATCATCATATCCGAGAAATCGACAACAACACCCATTTCGGAGGAAGCTCCAACGACGATCATTCCGAGGAATAAAATACGGAAAACAGTGGCTGCAACTTTTCGGTTTCCAAACCATTTTTCAGAAAATCGACCGAATAAATAATCAAAACCTTTGAGTCCGTAGTATGACCATGAAATCATGGTTGAAAAAGCAAAGAGGAAAATGGCAATAATTAGTAGATAGGGAAACCAAGTGAATACACTTCCGAAAGCTTGCGAAGTAAGTTGGGTGCCTTCCAGTCCACTGGGATTATTATAAAAACCTGTGAAAATAATTACTAAGGCAGTCATGGTGCAAATAACCACGGTGTCAACAAAAGGTTCCAATAAGGAAACCAATCCTTCTTTAATAGGCATGTCAGTTTTTACTGCCGAGTGCGCAATAGCTGCCGAACCAACTCCGGCTTCGTTTGAGAACGCAGCTCGTTGGAAGCCTACAATTAAAACGCCAATAAATCCACCTTTTAATGCCGAAGCTGAAAAAGCTCCATTTATAATTAAACTAAAGGCATGACCGGTTTCACCGATATTCATAAAAATAATAATCAAGGCCGTGGAAACATATAGTACCGCCATAAAGGGAACAATTTTATCAGTCACCCTTGCAATGCTTTTAATACCTCCAATAATCACAACCCCAACTAAAATAGCAAGTATAATTCCGAAATAAGCACCGTAATTTGCTACTGAGGGAACCATCACTGCTAATTGAGCAAAAGCTTGATTGGCCTGAAACATATTTCCGCCACCAAATGATCCGCCGATCACTAAAATTGCAAAAATCACTGCTAAAATTGACCCCAACCATTTCAATCCTTTTTTCTTAAGACCCATGTATAAATAATACATTGGTCCGCCGGAAACATTCCCGAACATATCAATTTTACGATATTTTACGCCTAAAGTACATTCTACAAATTTCGAAGACATTCCTAATAATCCGGCAACGATCATCCAGAAGGTTGCACCGGGGCCACCTATTACAATTGCGATAGCAACTCCTGCAATATTACCCAAACCAACCGTGGCTGAAAGGGCAGTAGTTAATGCCTGAAAGTGAGAAACCTCCCCTTTATGACTGGGGTCGTCGTAACGCCCGCGAACAATATCAATAGCATGTTTAAAGCCACGGATGTTTATAAAACGCATAAAAATGGTGAAAAACAAAGCTCCGCAAATCAACCAAATAACTACGAGGGTGATGGGGGAGGTTCTTGTAGTTCCGTCGTCGGCTATTACAGGAATTCCTTCGCTATCATAAATAATAGGGTCGTAAACACCAACAGCCGAAACCGGGTCCCAAAAAATTACTGATCCAAGTCCATTTACAATAGGAACAAAAGCATCATTTATTTGTTGACTGAGCGTTGGGTCTGTTTCTTCCTCCACTGGTTGATGAGGGATTTGTTGTTCGGCAATCTTAATCTCATCTTCCATTTTCGGATCGTGTGCTCCCAAAAATTTTGCGCTAAAAAGAAATACAAAACTCATCAGAACAAATAAAAACCTTCGTTTCATAATATGCGTATTTTATTTTTTAAAATTTATTTTACTGGATTGATACAAAGTACAGGAATTTGTGAGGGATTGTAAATTAGTTTTTCCTCTGGCGAACCCAAAAT
>JAOZQX010000057.1 GCA_029931995.1 Bacteroidales bacterium | reverse complement strand
TCTAAAGGAGAAACAGAAACATAAGATTTATTATTTCTTTTCTTTCTGAATTCAACCATTCCATCCTTCAGTGCAAATAAAGTATGATCTTTGCCCATACCTACATTTTCGCCAGGATTATGTACAGTTCCTCTTTGACGGATGATGATGTTTCCAGCTTGTGCAAACTGTCCACCATAAATTTTTACGCCTAAACGTTTACTTTGGGATTCACGACCGTTGTTTGAACTACCGGCACCTTTCTTATGAGCCATAATATTGTATTTTTAATGTTTTACGTTTCTTTTCTAATTATTCTTTGTCTTTTGCTGCAGCTTTTTTAGGAGCGGCTTTTTTTGCTGTTGTTTCCTTTTTAGGAGTGGCTGCTTTTTTAGCAACAGTTTCTTTCTTGGGTTCAGCTACCTTTTTAGGTTCAGCTTTTTTTGCAGTAGTTTCTTTTTTAGGAGCGGCTGTTTTAGCAGCAACTTCTTTCTTAGGCTCAGCCTCTTTAGCAGGAGCAGCTTTTTTAGCAGCTACTTTACCAATTCCTTCGATTTGGATTTTGCTGAAAAATTGTCTGTGTCCATTTTCTTTTTGATATCCTTTTCTTCTTTTCTTTTTGAAGACTATAACTTTATCTCCTTTGTCGTGAGAAAGAATTTTAGCAGAAACAGAAATCCCTTTAACAAAAGGAGTTCCAACACTTACTTTGCCGTCATCATCCACTAACATAACTTCATCAAAGTTCACTTTCGAACCTTCTTTTTCTTCCAAACGATGAACAAAAATCTCTTGGCCTTTTTCTACCTTGAATTGTTGTCCTGCGATATCAACTATTGCGTACATTTTTATATTGTTTAATTTTCCTATGAAATTTGGAAGTGCAAAATTAGTAAAAAATTATTATGTGCAAAGCATTTAGGTATAAAAATTTAAATAATCCTAAAATTATTTTTGTTTTATTAACAAGAGCTTCTTAGTATTTACCAAATAGATGCCAATTAGAATGAATGAAACCCATAAAACATATGAGATTTCGAATTTCTCACCATCAATAATTCCCCATGCTAATGCAACAATGGGTATTAAATAAGTAACGGAAGATGCAAAAACAACATTTGTAATTTTTATTAGATAGTTAAATGCTATTAATGCAGCTGCAGTACCTATAATTGCAAGTGTAGAAACATAAGCCAATCCTTCCCAAAATTGAGGATGATTCTGCGCTCTTTCAATAAAATTAGTTCCGGCAAATAAATAGATCAATGCAGGTAAACCAAAAATATAAAATGAAAATATTGTTATGGTGAATGAATCCAGATCTTTTAAAAAACTTTTAATAATATTTCCATTAAATGCATATAAAATTGTGGCAATAATTATATAAACAGCATAGCTGAGATTAAAGGTGAAGCTACCGCCTCCACTAACATTAATTAATCCTATAGCACCTAATAAACCAATCAGAACCCCCGTTATATTAAACCATTTTACTTTTAGTTTGAATAATGAAAGCCCGACAACCAAAGTAAATAATGGAGTTAATGAATTTAAGATGCCGGCAATAGCACTATCAATACCTATTTGTGCCATGGGAAATAAAAATGCAGGCACAGCCGAGCAAAAACTCACAAATATCAACACTTTCCAGTGTTTTCGTTTTAAATACTTAAGACGAGAAAATGCAAAAGGTAAAAGTACAATGAAAGCAATTCCTATACGCATAGCACCAACTTGCATGCTATCAAAAACAGTCAGCCCTTTTTTAATCAGGATGAATGAACTGCCCCAGGTTAGCATTAATACTATCAGGATGAGCCAGGATAAAACCGATAATTTTACTTTTCTTATCATTTTTTGAAGCTGGACAAAGATATCAAAATAATAATCGTAATCTAGCATCGATATGGTTTCATCCAAAATAATATCTTTGCAGTTCAGGATAAAATTATGATTACTGTTAGCAATATTTCGATACGATTTTCAGGAGAGCTTTTGTTTGAAAATGTAAATTTTTTGATCAATCCGAGCGATCGTATGGGTTTAGTTGGAGTGAATGGAGCTGGGAAATCAACCATCCTGAAAATTATTGCAGGGATAGTGGAGCCTGCCAATGGTGAAATTATTGCCCCCGGGAATACGACCTATGGTTACCTTCCTCAAGAAATGTTGCTCAATTCTACTCGTTCGATTTATAACGAAGCCTTAACTGCTTTTACTGAGTTGAAAGAAATTGAAAGGCAAATTGGAAAGTTAACATTAGAAATTGCTAATCGGGAAGATTATGAATCAAAGGAATATTTACGATTGGTTGATGATCTTACAAAACAAAACGAAAAATTTTCAATTTTTGGCGGAGAAACCGCCGAAGCAAATGTTGAGAAAGTTTTAAAAGGATTGGGATTTAAGCAATCGGATATGGAACGTCCTTTGCCCGAATTTAGCAATGGTTGGCAAATGCGTGTTGAGTTGGCAAAAATACTGCTCAGACAGCCTTCATGTTTGTTGCTCGATGAGCCAACAAACCATTTGGATATTGAATCGATTCAATGGCTGGAAGATTATTTGATAAACTATCAGGGAGCTGTTTTAATTGTTTCTCATGACCGGGCATTTTTAGATAATGTTACAAGCCGTACAGTTGAAATTTCGCGGGGTTGCATATACGATTACAAGGCTTCTTATTCGGAATATGTTCGATTAAGAGAAGAACGCTTGGATCAGCAAAAAGCAACCTACAATAATCAACAGCGGCAAATTCAGCAAGTTGAGCGTTTCATTGAACGCTTCCGCTATAAAAATACTAAATCAAAGTAGGTTCAAAGCAAGATTAAGCAGTTAGATAAAATGGATAAAATTGAGATTGAACAGATTGACCGTTCGGCTATTCATTTTAAATTTCCGCCTGCACCTTCTTCGGGGAAAATTGTGGTTGAAACGCGTCAATTGAAAAAATCTTATGGCGATTTGTTGGTTTTAAATGATCTCGATTTTGTAAGTCTGAAAGGTGAAAAAATTGCATTTGTTGGTAAAAATGGTGAAGGTAAAACTACGCTTTCGAAAATTATTGCGGGGGTGCTGGAGTACGACGGTCAACTGAATATTGGCTACAATGTTTCCGTTGGTTATTATGCTCAAAATCAGTGGGAAATGCTAGATCCTGAAAAAACCGTTTTTGAAACAATTGATGATATAGCAGTTGGTGATATTCGGAAAAATATTAAAGGCATCTTGGGTAGTTTTATGTTTGGTGGCGATGCGATAGATAAAAAAGTTAAGGTGTTGTCGGGAGGGGAAAAATCCAGATTGTCGCTGGCAAAATTATTATTGACTCCTGTTAACCTTCTGATTTTGGATGAGCCAACCAATCATTTGGATATGCGATCGAAAGATATTTTAAAAAATGCTTTATTGATGTATGAGGGTTCTTTGATTGTTGTTTCGCATGATCGGGATTTTTTACAGGGATTAACCACCAAAGTTGTTGAGTTCAAGAATAAAGGAATTAAGGAGCATTTGGGCGATATTTATGATTTTCTCGCAAAGCGAAAACTAGAATCTTTAAAATCGCTTGAGGAACAGAAAAAACTTAATGGCCAAAAAGAGCCTGTTAAAGCATCTGAAAACAAATTAAAATACGAGCAGAAAAAGCAATTAGAACGGGATGTCCGTAAAGTAAATACTCAAATTTCAAAGAGTGAGTCAAGGATTGAGAAGCTTGAGAGTGAGATCGTATTAATGGATGAGAAGCTTTCTAAGCCCGATGAATTTGCCGATGAAATTTCTTCAGGAGAGCTTTATAAAACCTACGACCTTTTTAAAAAGAAACTGAGCACTGAAATGCAGAATTGGGAATATCTGCAATTGAAAGCAGAAGAGTTGAGTGAAAAACTTTCCGATCAATAATCTCTTCTAATTAGGCGGCCGGCCAGCGATTTTAATTCTGATTTATTATTTTTCCTACATTCAATTTTATCAAGATAAGCCATCGCTTGTTGATAGTATTCATTGATCTCTTCTTCTGAATGTTTATCAACTCCCAACTTTAAATAAGCCTCTTTTATTTTTTCAACCTTTTTATTATTGTCCGAATGATTTGGAATAAAATGTTTTTTTAATGTTTCTAAATCGTTTCCCTTGGCTAATTCAAAAGCTTTTAAATAGAGATATGTTTTTTTATTGCTGATAATATCGCCACCGGTTTTTTTGCCAAATTTTTCTTCGTCTCCAAAAACATCCAAGAAATCATCCTGAAGCTGAAAAGCCATTCCTAAATATTCTCCAAAGTAATAAATATTGTCAACGTCTTTTTGAGACGCCCCTCCAATAATGGCTCCAATCTTTAAGCTGGCTCCAAGAAAAACAGCAGTTTTTAGCTTGATCATTTTTGTGTAATCTTCGATGCTGACGTTTTCTTCGGTTTCATAATTCATGTCAAATTGCTGTCCTTCACAAACCTCAATAGCGGTTTTGTTAAAAATTTCCAGCGTTTTTTTCAAATGCTCAATCTTGGTTTTTGTGATGTATTGATAGGCTAAAGCAAACATCGTATCGCCTGATAAAATAGCAATATTTGAATCCCATTTTTTATATACAGTTTCTTTTCCTCTTCGGATGGGCGCATCGTCCATGATATCATCATGCAAGAGCGTGAAATTGTGAAAAATTTCAATCCCCATGGCCGTATTCATTGCTTCTTTATAGTCTCCCCCAAAAAAATTGCAGCACAATAAAGCCATAACAGGCCGAATTCTTTTTCCACCCAAATCAAGTGTATATGAAATTGGCTTGTATAATTCTTTGGGTTCAAAATTAAGGTTTTCATTATTCAAAAACTCACAAAACTCTTCCAGTAATGTTTCAAATTTTTGCATTTCAGAATAGTGCTATTTTATTTTAATAGATTTAATAGATAGGTGCCATACCCACTTTTCACTAGAGGTTCGGCTAATTCTCTAAGTTGGTCGTCATTAATAAAACCACGGCGATAAGCGATCTCTTCAATGCAACCAATTTTTTGACCCTGACGGCTTTCAATCACTTCAACAAATTGCCCGGCTTGTAACAAAGATTCAAAAGTACCGGTATCGAGCCAAGCTGTACCTCGACTTAAAACACCTACTTTTAATTTTCCGGCCTCAAGATAATGTTTATTTACATCGGTAATCTCGTATTCTCCACGGGCACTTGGCTTAATGTTTTTGGCTATTTCAACCACTGAATTATCATAAAAATACAAACCTGGAACGGCATAATTTGATTTGGGATGCTTAGGTTTTTCTTCAATGGAAATAGCTTTTTGGTCTTCGTCAAACTCAACTACACCATATCGTTCAGGATCATTAACGTGATAGGCGAAAACAATTCCTCCATTTGGATCATTGCTCTCTCTTAATAAATTTTGCAGTCCACTTCCATAAAAGATATTATCACCAAGTACAAGGGCTACTTTATCATTTCCAATAAATTCTTCGCCAAGGACAAATGCTTGAGCCAGACCATTGGGAATTTTTTGTTCAACATAACTAAATTTACAACCTAAGCTTGAACCATCACCCAATAATTTTTTAAAATTGGGCAAATCTTCCGGTGTTGAGATGATAAGTATTTCGTTAATGTTTGCCATCATTAAAGCCGATAGCGGATAATAAATCATCGGCTTGTCATACACGGGCATCAGTTGTTTACTAACAGCAAGTGTTAACGGATGTAAACGGGTACCGGCTCCTCCGGCTAATATTATACCTTTCATGTGTTTGTTTTTAATTATTGATCCAAATCCTGTAATTTTAGTACATCTACTTTATTTTTTAAAAAACATGTTTTTTTTAATATCGAACTAAGGATTAACGATTTAAGAATTATGAAGGTTTTATATCAAAATCTAAAATCATTATTCGTTAATCAGTGTTCTTCAATCAATCATAAGAGGTTTAGTTAAAATGAATTTCATTTTTTATAAAGTCTATGGATTTTAAATCCGTAATAGTTTATTTATGCAATTCCTCTGGTATCCATGTCTTCAATTTCCAAATCATCTAATTCAATATCTTCTTCTTCATCAAACAAAATGAGTAGAGGTTCCTTAAATCGTTTTGTAGTAATATGTCTGTCTAAAGATAATAAAAGTGTTGGCAAAATAAATAAATTCGACAACAGAGCTATTAATAAAGTGAATGCGATCAGGTAACCCATGGCTTCGGTACCGCCAAAACTGGATTGGGTAAAAATGGCAAATCCAAAGAATAATACCACTGATGAATAGATCATGCTGTAGCCTGTTTCGCGAAGTGCCGCTATTACAGAATCTTTTATATTCCAGTTGTTTAGCTTTAATTGTAAACGATATCTTGATAGGAAGTGAATGGCGTTATCGACTGAAATACCTAAAGCAATACTAAAAATTAATATGGTTGAAGGTTTGATGGAAATTGCAAAAAATCCCATCATCCCTGCCGTCATAAGCTGAGGGAGAAGATTCGGAATCATTGATATTCCAATCATTCTACCGGAGGTAAACAATAAGGCCATTAAGCCGCAGATGATTACAAGTGCCAGTAGTAAACTGGTCATTAAGTTTTTCACAAGGTAATTTGTTCCTTTAAGGAAGACTACACTTGTTCCGGTAATGTTTACATCGTAACGTTTTTCAGGGAATAATTTCTCAATTTGTGGTTTAAGTTCATCCATGATTCGTTGGATGTGTTTTGTCCCGATATTTGCCATTTGTACGCTGATGCGGGTAATGCTCAAATTTTTGTCAACAAATGAATTTATTAACGATTTTTCATCGTCCCCTTCTAATCTTGGGATATAGCCGAGTATGAAATTTTTCTCCTGATTGTTGGGCAATTCATACATTTTCTCATTTCCATTATAAAATGCCTGTTTCGAGAATTTTGCTACTTCAACCAACGAAAGTGGTTTTGAAAGTTCAGGATATTTGGCAAGTATTTCTTGCAGCTCATCAATTTTTTTCAAGGTAGATAAACGTAAAACGCCTTTTTTCTTTTTTGTGTCGATGGTTATTTCCAGTGGCATTACGCCTTTAAAATGCTCTTCAAAAAACATTAAATCTACATAAAGAGGATCTTTGTGAGGAATATCGTCCACAATATTTCCGGTGGTTTTCAGTTTTGTTATCCCCATAATCCCGATGAAAATAATTATGCCTGCAAAGATGTAAATCAACAAACGGTGATGCTGAACAATGTAAACTATTTTGTCTAATATTTTTCCAACATTGCTTTTATCCATATGCTTGATATGGCGCTTTTTGGGAGGTTTTAAATAGCTGAAAAATATAGGGATTAAGAAAAGAGTCAAAAGATAAGCAACAATAATATTGATGGAAGCTATGATTCCAAACTCAACTAATATTTTATTTCCGGTAACAATGAATGCTGCAAAACCTGCAGCTGTTGTGGCATTGGTTAAAAAGTTGGCATTTCCTATTCTCCGCACTACTCTCGATAAAGCTTTTATTTTATTACCATGAGAAATATATTCGTTATGGTATTTGTTGAGCAGAAAAATACAATTTTCAACAACAATCACAATCAGAAGTGGTGGTAAAAA
>JAOZQX010000356.1 GCA_029931995.1 Bacteroidales bacterium | reverse complement strand
CATTCATTAGTAAGAATCCAATTAAAAATGCTCCTATTTTTATGTGATATTTTTTATACATATCAGTAATTTTTAAATTTTAATTCTGCTTTTATCAACCTTAGCTCCCCCGCTAATCATATAAACTGCAGGTATAACAAAAAGGTTCAATAAAGTAGAAGTGATTAAGCCACCTAAAATTACAACAGCCATAGGGCTTTGAATTTCGTTACCCGGGCGATCGCTATAAATAACCAATGGAATTAGAGCCAGGGCTGCTGTTAAAGCCGTCATCAAAATAGGATTTAAACGGTCGCCAGCTCCTTTAATAATAGTTTGTTTTAAACTTAATCCATCCCCTTCTAAATTTTGAAATCGGGAAATCAATAAAATTCCATTCCGTGTTGCAATTCCAAATAGAGTTATAAATCCAATTATCGCAGGAATACTCAAAACTGAAGATGATAATGACACAGCCAAAACGCCCCCAATCATTGCCAAAGGTAAATTCAGCATGATAATACCTGCCAGTTTCATACTCCTAAACTCCTGATAAAGCAGTAGGAAAATCACAATGACAGCCAAAAAACTGGTTAATAAAAGCATACGAGAAGCCTGAGCTTCACTTTCAAATTGTCCACCATATTCAATGTAGTAGTTTTCGGGAATCTGAACATCATCTTCTACAAGCTGTTGAACCTCATTTACAACGCTTCTCAAATCGCGGTTTGCAACATTAGCCGAAAGAACCAGTTTTCGCTGAACATCCTCACGGTTAATGGTTACAGGTCCCGAAGAAGAAATAATATCGGCTACCAGATTAAAAGGAATTTTCTCCCCGTTTCCGGTATCAATCAAGGCATCTTTAATACCCTCAAGTGTCAATCTTGAATCTTGATTGAAACGAACAATCAATCCAAAACTTTTATTTCCCTCAAATACATTCGAGATTTTCTCGCCTGCAAAAACCACATGAATAAACTCATTAAACTGAGGCATACTAATTCCGTAACGTGCCAAAATCTCTCTTCGAGGACGAATCTGGATTTGAGGAACTTCAATAAGTTGTTCCACCGTTACATCTACCAATCCTTCAATGTTTTCAGTTTTGGCCTTAATTTCATTGGCCAGTTCATACATTCGCCCAATATCTTTTCCGAAAATTTTCAGGGCTATTTGCGCCCTTGTTCCCGAAAGCATATGATCGATGCGATGCGAAAGTGGTTGTCCAATTACAACACTAAGTCCAATTACACCTTCGAGTTTATGCCTAACGACTTCCATAAATTCATCCAAATCCCTGTCTTGAAGGGTAAACGGAATATCAATTTCGGAAGAGCTAGAGCCTCCATGTGCATGCTCACTCATTTCGGCTCTACCCATGCGGCGTGTAATTTGTTCAACCTCGGGTAATTCAAGTAAAAACTTTTCAACTAAAGAAGTTAATCGGCTACTCTCATCCAGCGAAACACCGGGAACTGTAGTGGTTGTCAGGGTTAAAACACCTTCGTTAAATTCGGGAAGGAAACTTCTTCCAAAGTTTAACAATATAACTAAAGCTATAATAAATAAGGCTACAGGAATACCAATGATTAGCTTTTTGAAATGAAGCAGACGATTTAATAAATTTGCATAAGCTACATTCATTTTACGAACCAAAATATTTCCACCCGCAATTGGTCGTGATAATTGGTTTTTACCTTTCAGTAAATAACTACACAAAACAGGTGTTATTGATAAGGCAACCAATAATGAAGCAAAAAGGGCAACGATATAAGTAACTCCCAAAGGACTCAACATCCGACCTTCCATCCCTGATAAGAAAAACAGAGGAACAAAAGCAACAATAATTATGAGTGTTGCATGAATAATTGAAGATCGTATTTCGATAGATGCATCATAAATTACTCTTAATCGTGGTCTTTGTTTTTCTTTAGGTAAGCGGAAATTTTCCTTTAATCGTTTTAATACATTCTCCACATCAATAATAGCATCATCCACCAAAGCACCAATTGCAATGGCCATCCCACCTAAGGACATGGTATTAATTGTAAAACCAAAAAGTTTGATA
>JAOZQX010000355.1 GCA_029931995.1 Bacteroidales bacterium | reverse complement strand
TGTTCAAAACTCAAAAGGTGGTGGATTGGCATCAAACTTCAGCAGTTCAAACCAATATATGGGCGTACGTAAAACCGCCGATTTTTTGGAAAAAACAACGTGGACATTAGCCATCATATTGTTAGTATTAAGTTTATTCTCAATTTTTGTAATTCCTAGAAGTAATAATGCCGGCGATCAATTTGACACTGAGCTTAGGGAACAATTGGACAATACTCAACAAGAAGCTCCTCAAGCACCAATTACCGATTATCAGGCACCTCCTCCAAGAGAAGACAATAATTAATGTTTGAAATCATAATATTTTAAAATGTCAGAATGTCATAAACATTCTGACATTTTTTTTAATATCTCCCTTTGGCATAAAATGTGAGCAAAGAGAATTATCATTATAAAAAATAAATAATCATAAAACATAAATTTTAAAACAATGGGTAAATTAAACATTAAACCATTAGCAGACCGAGTTATCATCGAAGCTGCTGCTGCTGAAGAAAAAACCGCAGGAGGAATTATTATTCCTGACACAGCAAAAGAAAAACCTCAAAAAGGTACTGTAGTAGCTGTAGGCCCTGGAACTAAAGATGAACCTATGACTGTTAAAGAAGGAAATATAGTTCTTTATGGAAAATATGCCGGAACCGAAATTTCTGTTGACGGAGGCGATTATCTTATTATGCGTGAATCTGATATCGTTGCAATCGTTTAATTATAACTTAAAAACATTTAAAAAAATAAAAAAATGGCAAAAGACATTATATTCGATATGAAAGCCCGTGAAGCACTTAAACAAGGCGTGGACGAACTTTCAAATGCAGTAAAAGTTACTTTGGGTCCTAAAGGCCGTAATGTAATTATTGATAAATCTTTCGGTTCGCCGGCTATTACAAAAGATGGTGTTACCGTAGCAAGAGAAGTTGAGTTAGAAGACCCTATTGAAAACATGGGTGCTCAAATGGTAAAAGAAGTTGCTTCGAAAACCAATGATATTGCTGGTGATGGAACAACAACTGCAACTATTTTAGCTCAAGCAATTGTTACTACCGGATTAAAAAACGTTACAGCAGGTGCCAACCCAATGGATCTAAAACGTGGTATTGACAAAGCTGTTGCTGCTGTTATTAAATCACTAAAAGCACAAACTCAGGAAATTGGTGACAGCTCCGAAAAAATTGAACAAGTTGCATCTATTTCTGCTAACAACGATAACACTATTGGTAAATTAATTGCCCAAGCAATGGGTAAAGTAAAAAAAGAAGGTGTTATTACCATTGAAGAAGCAAAAGGTATTGAAACTTACGTTGACGTGGTTGAAGGTATGCAATTCGACAGAGGATATATTTCTCCATATTTCATTACTGATACTGAAAAAATGGAAGCGGTTTACGAAACTCCTTACATTTTGATTTACGACAAAAAAATCAGTGTAATGAAAGACCTTCTTCCAATCTTGGAAAAAACGGCTCAAAGCGGTCGTGCTTTAGTTATCATTGCTGAAGATATCGATGGTGAAGCACTTGCAACTTTGGTTGTAAACAAAATTAGAGGATCGTTAAAAGTTGCAGCTGTTAAAGCTCCAGGCTTTGGCGACAGAAGAAAAGAAATGTTGGAAGACCTTGCTGTTCTTACCGGTGGTACTGTTATCTCCGAAGAAAAAGGATACAAGCTGGAAGATACCGATCTTTCATTCTTGGGCGATGCCGACAAAATTTCTATCGATAAAGACAATACAACCATTGTTAATGGTAAAGGCGAAAAAGTTAATATTGATGGCCGTGTAAATCAAATCAAAGCTCAAATTGAAACCACTACTTCTGACTACGACAAAGAAAAGCTACAAGAACGCTTGGCTAAATTAGCCGGAGGTGTTGCAGTTATTTACGTAGGGGCAGCCTCTGAGATTGAAATGAAAGAGAAAAAAGACCGTTTCGATGATGCATTAAATGCAACTCGTGCAGCCATTGAAGAAGGAATTGTACCAGGTGGTGGCGTTGCTTTCATCCGTGCAATTGAAAAACTAAATAAGTTGAAAGCTAAAAACGAAGACGAAGAAA
>JAOZQX010000056.1 GCA_029931995.1 Bacteroidales bacterium | reverse complement strand
CGATAAAACCCGCCCTTTTGGTGATTGATGTGCAGAATGCCTATATCGATATGATGGATCAGGATGCCATTGATCGACCCATTCGATTAATTAATGGCTATGTTGAGCTTTTTACTCAAAATGAATTACCGATTATTTATGTATATCACCAGGATTTAAAATGGGGACCTGAACCTGATTCTGAAGAATTTCAGTTTATTGAAAAAATAAAAGTTCCTGAAGATGCTACAAAAATTACTAAGCACTATGGCAATGCCTTTAATAAAACCGACTTGGATAAAATTTTAAAGGAAATGGATTGCAATACTTTATTCCTTTGTGGATTAAGTGCAGCCGGTTGTGTGATGGCTACTACGGTTGGAGCTATGGATAAAGATTATAAATTTTTCTGGGTCAGTGGTGCTACTATGAGTCACGATAAAGAAATAACCAAAACAATGGAAGGCTTATTTGAGGCTATTGGCTACCAGGCTGTAAAAGCTATTATTGAATAGAGTTGGTTTAATTATCAATTAGGAATTTAGAATTTAGAATTATGTCATTATTTGCTATTGTTTAATTATAGCAATTCCTAATTCCTAATTATTAACTCTTAATTAGCTAAATCGTATTTATCAATTAAATAAATAAGGCTGGCCATAGCTGCACTGCCCAATTGCATTTCGCGCATATTCACTTGTTCAAAGGTATCGTTGGCACAATGGTGGATGTCGTAATAACGTTGCCAGTCGGCACGAAAACCGCAAAGTGGTACACCCAATTCTTTTAGAGGTCCAATATCTACCCCGCCACCTCCGGCAATCATATAATGAATTCCATAGGGTTCGAGGTAGTGTTTGTATTCAAGCATCTTTGCAATTACTTTTTCGGATGCATCAATGGTAAAACCGCGAGGTGTATAACCTCCGGCATCTGATTCCATGGCAAAATAATTCTTGATATTATTTTCTTTGGAGTAGGCCAAATACGAATTTCCACCCGATTGATACAATTCTTCATCCATATACATAATAGCACGGATTGTACGTTTTGGTCTTATTCCATTTTCTTTAAACAAGCGCAAAACTTCGGTCGATTGCAAACAACCAATACCATCATCTTGTGCACCTTCGGTATTATGCCAAGCGTCGATATGTCCGCCCACCACAATGTATTTATCCGGTTTTTCACTACCTTTTAAATCGGCAATTAAATTGTAAGTGTCGGTAACTATATCTTCGGCATCAACTTTAATATTTACTTTTAAATGAGGGTTTGCTTTTAAAGCTTTACTTAATTTGTCTGCATCATTGGTTGAAACAGCAATGGCCGGAATTTTTTCTCCTTCTAACCTGCAACTTCCGGTATGTGGAAAATCATCCAGATTGTACGTAAGCGAACGGGTAATCGAACCCACAGCCCCTAAGTCTCTGGCAGCAGATGGCCCCCAATATCGTTGATCTACAGCTTCGCCGTAGGCTTGGAAAACATTATAGTGGGTTGCAGACATTGGGCGATTGTAAAAAACAATTTTGCCTTCAACTTTTTCTTTGCCCAATTCACGCAATTCATCCAAACTAAAAACTTCGATAATTTCGGCACTTATGCCTTGCTTCGGTGTTGAACCCGAAGGTCCTAATGCGTCAATTTTTAATGGAATTTCTTCGCCCTCCAAATTTATGCTTGCGGAAGCAGAATGACAAATCCAGGCCGGAGAACTAAACTCTTGGAGGAAGACATTGTCGAACCCCATTCCTTCCAGATATTCCTTCATTAGTTCTACTGCAATAAATGAGTTGGGTGTACCAATCAATCGGCCGGGGGCTTCCTTACATAAACGTTCTAGCTGATTATAAGCCAAATCAGTTGTTAGGGCATTGTCGTATATTTTTTTGATAGTTGCACTTTCATCAACACTGGTTTCATTTGTTTGGCACGAAATCAGGGTAAGAACACAGCAGGTATAAGCAATAAACTTTTTCATAGTATTAAAAATATTCATTAAAAAGCGAGCCTAAAATTAGCTATTCTTTCTGAATTATTTCAATACAAAAATTATCATTATATGATACCTGAAAAAATGCTTTATTCATACTTTAGCGAGTCTGCAGGATTTTTTTGAATTGCTTTTATGACTTGAATTAATTGGGCTGAAATGGCTATAATGATGGTAAAAGTGATAGTTAAAAAAAATACTTGATAGCCTAACGAAACCCTGTATGCAAATTTATCGAGCCATGAATTTAAAACATAATAGGCAATAGGGATTGCTATTATATTGGCAAGTAAAATCCATTTGGTGAAACTCCAAATCAGTTTAATTCCAATTTCTTTGGGTGAAGATCCAAACACTTTACGAACAGCAATTTCTTTGCTGCGTTGCTCAGCCATATAAGATGACAAACCAAAGAATCCTAAACAAGCAAGAAAAATGGCTATTATGCTAAAACTTGCAAATAATTCACCGGTCATTTTTTCAGCTTTATATAATTGATTATAATCAGCATCCAGAAAATGAAAATCGAAAGGAAATGCAGGGTTTATTTCTTCATATACTTTTTTTACCGTTTCAATTTCTGATATAACATCATTACCTTTTAAACGAATCATAATATAGTTATCAACCCTTCTTCCAATATGATATAAAAGAGGTTCGACAGGCTTATGTAATGATTTGAAATTGAAATCTTTCATTACTCCAATTATTCTTCCTCTGCGGTTCCATAATGTAAATTCATGATCGATTGGATTTTTTAATCCAATTCTTTTGATTAAGGTTTCATTGGCAATGTAATTTGCTGAATCAGAGCTACTATTTTCTATGTAATTTCTACCGGCTATCAATTCAATACCCATTGTTTCGAGATAGTCTTGCTCAATTGTTTCTCGGTGAAGCAGAATATTATGATTTTCGGTGTTTTCTCCCCAGTGAAAACCAGTCGTAGAATGAACAGTATAGGTTGGAAGAGCACTGCAATAACTCACATTTAACACATCAGTTGTCTTTTTTAATTCGTTTTTAAAAAAATCAAATTTCCTATTTAAATCACCTTTGGTTGTGATATAAATTAAATGCTCCTTATTAAAACCCAGCTTTTTCTTTTGTATGAAATCCAATTGTTTATATACTGTAAGAGTACTAATTATTAGGATAGCACCCATAATGAATTGTACAATCACTAATATTTTTCTGAAATTGGATGAACCCTTTTTCTCAATACCTCTGATAGCATTAATTGGAGATAAAGAAGAAAGAAATAGGGCAGGATAGCTCCCGGATGCAATTCCGGTAAATAGTATTATTGAAACGGCTCCTACAATGATACGCCAATCAGTATATGAAAATGAAAGGTTTTTATCAGTGAACTGATTAAATTGTGGTATGAAAATTTCGACTAAAAAAATCCCAATCAGATATGCCAGCAAAGTCAAAAAAATGGATTCAAACAAAAATTGACCTGTTAATTGGCTACGTACAGCTCCACAAGCTTTTCTGATTCCGACTTCAATAGTTCTTCGAGTATAGCGAGCAATGGCAAGGTTTGTATAATTTATAGCAGTGATAATTAGAATTACAAATCCAATAATCGAGAAAAAGTAGACATACTGTATCCCGGGTTGAGTATGAGAATATAAGTCAATATTAAAATCAGAGTGTAAATGGATATCTTCAAGAGCTTGCAACCAAAGTATTGGAAAATCTTCTTCAGATCTAACTCTATCTACTCCATTGTTTCCTAAATTATCACTTATGTATTTTGATAGAGTTTTGGCAAACTTATAATTTAATGACTCTATATCAACATTATTTTCCAGCAAGAAATATCCATAATAAAAATTATTATCCCAGCCCATAAACCAGCCAGCTTGTACTAGCATCTCAAAATTGAGCAACATATCAAATTGGATATGAGAGTTTTTAGGAATATCTTTTATTACACCCGTTACCTTAAGAGCTGTTCCATTGTTTAATTTGATGATCTGACCAAATGGATCCTCGTTTCCAAAATATTTTTGTGCGGTGCTCTCGGTAATTACTATACTATTAAGATCGTATAAAGCATGTTCATCACCCGAAATAAAATCAAAAGTGAGAACTTTGAGAATCGTAGAATCGGCAAATAATACTTCTTTTTCATAAAACTTATTCTCATTTGATTCAAACATAAGCTCACCAGGATAGGGCCTTATTCGAAAGGCTTCCTTAATTTCAGGGAGTAACTCATTGAGAACAGGAGTGTAGGGGGCAGAAGTAGCTGCTACTTTATAACCATTATCTTGAGTTTGAACTAGTCTGTAAATATTTTTATAACTTTTATGATGCTTATCATAGTTTAATTCATCCAAAACCCATAAAAAAATAAAAATGCTGCTAGCAATCCCAATGGATAAACCGATGAGATTTAAAAGTGTATATCCTTTATATCTCTTTAAAAAACGATAGGATGCGATGAAATAATTTTTCCACATAATGATCAAATTTATAATTCTTTTTATTAAAAGCGAATTACATACCATAAAATATAACTTCCAGTAAACAAAATGGTTACATTTTTTATGTTAAATTTTAGTGTAACATATTATTACATTACAAGTATATTTATGTAACATTGCATAACAATTTTAAAATGGCTATTAATCGTAAAATATTAATTATTGATGACGATCAGGTAATGTTATCTACATTGCGGATACTGCTAGGCGATTATTTCTCGGTGATCAAAACAAGTAATAATCCTGAAAACATTAACTATTTACTTGAGTTGGATGAGTGGGATGTTGTATTACTGGATATGAATTTTACAGCAGGAGCATCGGAAGGAAAAGAAGGTTTATTTTGGTTAAAAGAAATAAAGAAGAAATTACCTGAGATTTTAGTAGTCATGATTACCGCTTATGGCGATATTAAACTGGCAGTAGAAGCAACAAAATTGGGGGCTCAGGATTTTATTTTAAAACCCTGGGAAAATGAAAAGTTAGTAACAACACTTATCTCAGCTTCGGATTTGAGTCAATCCAGAAAACAGATTTCGGAACTTAAGCTTCATAAAAATGCATTGATCCGAAATTCAAGTTTAAGAAGCAAGCTAATTGGGGATTCTGTTAAATTCAAAGAATTATTAAATAAAGTAGCAAAAGTTGCTCCAACCGATGCCAATGTTTTGCTTTTAGGTGAGAATGGGAGTGGTAAGGATGTAATCGCCAGAGAAATTCATAATCTTTCAAGTAGAAAAGATAAAGCCTTTATAGCCGTTGATATGGGTGCTGTGACCGAGAGTTTATTTGAAAGTGAATTATTTGGTCATAAAAAAGGTGCTTTTACAGATGCTATTTCTGATTATGCCGGAAGATTTGACTTAGCCAATGGAGGAACTTTATTCCTCGATGAAATCGGAAATCTGTCTCTAGCGATGCAGTCAAAATTACTTACTGTTCTTGAACAGAGAAAACTAAATCCAGTAGGAAGTAATAAATCTAAAGATATTGATGTGCGTTTGATATGTGCGACAAATAGAGACATCAAAAAAATGGTGGAAGCTGAAGAATTTAGGATAGATTTATTGTATCGTATAAATACGATTGAACTGGAGCTTCCGCCTTTACGGATACGAACAGGCGATGTCGAATTATTCGCTAACTATTTCCTGAAAAAGTTTTGTAAAAAATATGGAAAGGAGACTATAAGCATTGGAAAAGATGTGATTGATTTATTTAAAAAATACGATTGGCCCGGGAATATTAGAGAATTGGAGAATACTATTGAAAAGTCTGTAATAATGTGTACGAGTGATACGATTACGGAGATGGATGTTAGTCTGAGTAAGGGTTTTTCTGATGTGCAAGATGTTGAGCCTAAAACAATGGATGAGATTGAAAAGCACTATTTGGAAAAGGCCATTAAAAATCATGGTAATAACATAACCAAGGTTGCAAAAGAATTAAATATATCTCGGCCTTCAGTCTATCGTAAAATGATGAAGTATGGTTTATAGAAAGTTTTATTTTGGAATGATTTTCAGGCTTATCATTTTTGCTTTGCTTTGTGTTATATTGGGAGTAGTCGGTATTAATTCTACCTATATCCATACATTTATTCTGCTTTCAATCTTAGCTTTAATATCAGTTTTTGAATTAATTCATTATTTAAATTATACCAACCGTTTTTTATCAAATTATTTTAACAGCTTGTATGAATCAGGTTCAAAGATCAGTTTTGATTTTCCTGATAAAGAAAATTCATTTAAAAACCTTGCTCAAAGTATGGGCAAAGTGTGGAATTTGTTGACTGAGGCACGATTGAAACAAGAAGAGGAGAAGGAGTTTCTTTCAAATCTTATCAGTCATGTTGGAATCGGAATAATAGCTTTTAATGAAGATGGCAAGGTTAGACTAAACAACCCAATGGCCTTAAAAATTCTTAATCTGAGTAGTTTGAAGCATTGGAATCAACTAGAAGAGATTGACAAACAATTGCTTCTAAAAATCACTCAATCAAAGGCTTCTAATAAGAGATATATTAAATGTGTCATTGGTGAAGAAGTCAAGGAGTTGATGCTTTATATTTCGGTTTTTAAATTGAGAAATGAAATCATTCGATTGGTATCGATTCAGGATATAAATGAAGAAATGAACCGTAAAGAGGTCTTAGCCTGGCAACAAGTCATTCAAATTATGGCTCATGAAATAATGAGTACCATTTCTCCAATAACTTCGCTTTCAAAACATATTAGTCAAAAATTAAAACCTGATGGCAAGGTAATAGAATCTTCAAAATTGAATCAAAATTTAATTAATGATATGGCTGAAAGTCTGGAGATTATAAGTGGCAGGGGAGAGGGGCTAAGTGAGTTTATTAGCAAATATCGTTCAATTGCATATTTGCCCGAAGCTCAGTTTGAATTTGTTGATTTAAATGACTTGCTGAAATCCATAAAACAATTAGCTGATGCTGAATTTAAAGCTTGCAATATTATTTTAACGAGTGAAAAGATCGAAAAAGTAAAAGTTGATAAAAATTTAACGGAGCAAGTACTGTTAAATTTAATACGTAATTCGGTTGAGGCATTAATAAAAAGGGATGCTAAAGAAATAAACTTAAAAACTTCTCAATATTCGAAAGGAGTGAGTATTGAAATATTTGATAAAGGAAAAGGTATTTCCGATGAATTTATTGATAAAGTTTTTGTACCATTCTTTTCAACTAAAGAAAAAGGCACAGGCATTGGTTTGAGTTTTGCCCGTCAGGTTATGCATTTGCACGGAGGCGAAATAAAACTAACTACAGAAAAAGATAAATGGACTCGGGTGAAATTGTTTTTCCCAAATGAGTTTTAGATTATAATTCTTCGTAGGTAAAGCTATAAGTTTGTGTGGCTCCATAGCTCAAAACCCAAATATATTGAGTCACATTATTATTTTCATCAACTGTAAAATTAATCTCAGCATCAAACTGTTCTCCTTTAAAATAGCCTACGATTAATTTACCCTCTTCATTATAAACAAAATCAATGGTTCCTGTGATCCATTTGTCAAAGTTTTTGAGCTTGGCTTTCACCAATTGGAATTTACCATTGTATTCATATTTTTCATAGCCTTCCGCATCGCCCGGGAGA
>JAOZQX010000354.1 GCA_029931995.1 Bacteroidales bacterium | reverse complement strand
CAGAAATCCTTGGCCTCTACCGGATCAACGAAGGAGATGCTTTCGTTGGCTAAAAATTATGAGATTACTGAGATTAAATCGGGATGTTGCGGAATGGCCGGAGCCTTTGGCTACGAAAAAGAACATTACGAACTCTCGATGAAAGTGGGCGAATTGGTTTTATTTCCTGAAATACGAAGGTCTAATGAATTTAGCATTATTGCAGCCCCCGGCACCAGTTGCCGCCATCAGATAAAAGATGGAACCGGACGGATAGCCTTGCATCCAATTGAGGTGCTTTATAATGCATTAAAATAAATTTAACCTAATCAAAAAATTATGAAAACCATCCTTCTCCAAATCTGCTTCACACTATTAGCAAGTAGTTTATTAGCACAAAACATTAAACTAAATCCACCGGATACAGATCGTGGATTGCCTGTTATGAAAGCCTTGGAGTTAAGGGCTTCTGCAAAAGAGTTTGACAGCAAGCCTTTAATCCTTCAGGATTTATCAGATCTTTTATGGGCTGCCATTGGTATAAATCGTCCGGAGTCAGGGAAACGCACTGCTCCTTCTGCCATTAATGCACAGGATATTGATGTTTATGTGGTGATGAAAAAAGGGATTTACCTTTACAATGCCCAAAAACATATTTTGGAATTTGTAACTGAGGGTGACCACCGGAAATTAGTTGCAGAAAAACAGAAAAAATTTACCAATGCATCCCTTTTCTGTGTAATGGTTTCGGATGTTTCCCGTTTTAGGTTTGGCGATGATGAACAAAAAAAGATTTGGTCTGCTGAAAACGGAGCCATTGTTTCTCAAAACATTTCCATCTTTTGTGCATCCGTTGGATTTTCCAGCCGTCCTCGTGCCTATATGGATAAGGAAGGATTAAGGGAAGTATTAAAACTTAAGGATTCGCAAACCCTGATTTTAAATAATCCGGTATCCTATATAAAGAAAGGCAAATCAGAGGAATAAATATCTTATAATTAAATTTGTTTAACAATGGAAGTATTATTACTGATGGCAGTTACTTTTGCCGGATATATTTTAATGTATCGTTTTTACGGACGCTTTCTCTCAAAAAAGGTTTTCAAATTAAATAATTCAAATCAGGTTCCATCCAAAAGCATGGAAGATGGGATTGATTATGTACCCACAAAAAAAGAAGTGGTTTTTGGTCATCATTTTACTTCAATTGCAGGTACGGGCCCAATCGTTGGTCCGGCCATTGCCATTATCTGGGGCTGGGTTCCGGCAGCTATTTGGGTATTCTTTGGGAGTATTTTTATTGGTGCCGTTCACGATTTTGGAGTGCTGGTAATTAGTATGCGGAACAAAGGCGTAAGCATTGCCAAATTTACTGAGAAATATATTAGTCCACGTACCAAAGTATTTTTCTTTATTATCGGTTTTCTTGAATTATGGCTTTTTATTTCTATTCTAGGGATGATAATCGCTATAATTTTCGACATGTTTCCAGGCTCTGTTTTTCCGGTTTGGTTTGAAATTCCACTTGCCATCCTCTTGGGATTTATGGTCACAAAGAGAGGAAAAAACATGCTTTTCTGGAGTATTATCGCTGTCGTTATAATGTATATTACTGTGGTTACTGGAACCTATATGCCTTTTAAAATGACTGAAATATGGGGGATTCCAGCTACAGGAGTTTGGACCATAATATTACTTATCTACGCATACATTGCTTCGGTATTACCGGTAACAAGTTTACTGCAACCCCGTGATTTTATCAACTCCCACCAATTAGTGATTGCGATGGCTTTGTTGGTAATTGGAATTTTTGCAGCAGCCTTTGCCAGCGATCTAGAAATTGTTGCCCCTGCCATTAATATATCACCATCGGGAGCACCACCTATTTGGCCATTTATTTTTATTACCATTGCCTGTGGTGCTGTTTCCGGGTTTCATGCTATTGTATCCTCAGGCACATCATCTAAGCAAATAAGTAAAGAAAAAGATGCATTGGTCATAGGGTATGGAAGTATGCTCATGGAAGGTGCTTTGGCCATACTTGTCATCATTGCCGTTGTTGCCCTCGGTTTTATTTCCATCCCGCAATTG
>JAOZQX010000055.1:6474-7707 GCA_029931995.1 Bacteroidales bacterium | reverse complement strand
CTTTTTTTAGTACAGTGCAGTAAAAGTGTTGAGCCTATTGACCGAGACGATTTGGTTTTACCGGATGGTGACCGAGAATTAGTTATTAACACCAGCAATTCAAACGCGGGTGAAACAATTGGTAACTATCAATTGGAAATTCAAAGTCCAACGGATACCCAAACGCTCTCCCCCACGAGTGAAACCCACACTCTAACAGAATTATCAACAGGTTTATATACGATTACATCCTCAAAAGATGGTTTTATTGGTCAAACTGTTGAATTTAATGTTATACTGCCTGCCGATCCCACTTCAGATTACAGCGCTGGAGTTCAATTATTATTAACAGAATTAAGCCCTCCGGTTGAAATAGATAATGATACGGGTGGTGAAGTTGAGGCAGCACCTATTGGTGATGGTAGTAGTGGGACCGGAAGCACTTCAGCAACAATGACAATTCCGCCAGATGCTATTACCGAAGCAGGTACTACAAGTATTTCCTTTACACAAATTCCACCAGGATCAACTACATCTAGTCCTGCCGGATTAAAATCTACTGATTTTGGAACAAAGACTACAGGTTTTGTAATCTTGCCGATCATGGATTTTGCTACTCCTGTTTCCATAACGTTTGCATTGGATTTTTCACCGACACTAATTGCCAGCGGGATAAGCGCACGATTATATGCTTGTGATTCAGACTGGAATGCAACAGGTGAATATGTTGATATTACCATTAGTCCAGATGGGGCAACAGGAACGTTTGAAATTACCCATACTGGTTATTGGGCTGTAGTTGAAAGCTGGGAAGCAATATTTTCAGATGATACTTATTCACAAACATATACCTCTGGTTGTAGTGAAGCCCTAAATGAAAACTTTACATATTCAAGAGGTTTTGGGCCAGAATATTCTAATCGTATGCATATTGTTAATTCCACAATTACTGTTACCACAACCATACAAGAACCGGCAGCTCAATGGTATACCCGCACAGCTACCATTACCGTCCCTACTCGTAATTATATTATGCGAAATAAAGCAAGCAGTCAGCTTATAGAGTCGGTGGATGACATCCCGCAAAGTGCTTTATCTTATTCGATAATTTTTGATGCAACCGATTGCCATGATTCTGGTGGTCATGATTCAGGTGGTGGTATTTAATCTATAATTTATTGATAAACAGAAAAAAATATAAAAATGAAAAAGATATATTTAAGTCTAATTATAAAAGCTTTTATTTTCAGCGGA
>JAOZQX010000055.1:0-6464 GCA_029931995.1 Bacteroidales bacterium | reverse complement strand
CGACCGAAAACAATCACGGCTTTAGAGCTATAAGTTTGGTAACCGGATATTATAACCCCAGCTTGGATTATTATATCAACCGCACCGGATTTCAGTTTACAGGATCTTTATTTTCTTCAGTTTATGGAGAACATTGGATGTATGAGCTTCCATTAACATTGCGACTCGGTTTAGGATATTATTCAACCAATGCTAAAATTGAAGGTGACTTGAACTGGACCGAAGAATTAACACTCAATTTCATACCAATAAATCTTGATGTTTTGTGGCGATTTGAAAACGTCTATTCCTATGTGGGCGCTGGTGTGGGCATAAATTTTATCACTGCAAGCTATAAGGGCCCCCTAACCAACCAAGAACCTTCGGGTTATTTCTCCCAATTTCAGGGAATAGCGGGGTTTGAATACCCTCTCAGTGAAAATTTTAGTATTGGGGCGGAATTCCAATATGTAATTGGTTCTTATACTCAAGAATTTCAAGTTGACGCAGGCATTTCAGAAGAAACCATTGATGTTAACGGACTAAAATTGGGGCTAAAACTAAGTTATTTATTCTAAAAATCAATTGAAAAATCTAACGGGCATTTTTAATTAAGTGCCCGTTTTTTTATATACCACCCACACATTCTCACAAAAAAACAATTAGAAGTCAAACCAACTTCTTTCTTGTAAAATCAAATAACAGTTTTTTTCATCTATGATTTTACCTTTTTGATATATCTTATTATCACAATTGTTAATTTCTAAATTTTTCATTCTTAAATTATTATATTTGCACACTTAGCCCTTAAAGGCTTATTATGATTGATTTATTTTGAACATTATATTTAAAAAATTATGAAGAAACTGATTTTAACATTTAGTATTTTATTAACGGCATCTTTAGGTTTTCAATCCAATGCCTGTACAAATTATTTAATCACAAAGGGTGCTTCGGTTGACGGATCTACTATGATTTCCTACTCGGCTGATTCACATGTATTATATGGTGAATTATACCATTGGCCAGCAGCTAAATGGCCTGAAGGTTCTATGCTGAAAGTTTATGAATGGGATACTGGAAAATTTTTGGGAGAAATCGAACAAGTTCCAGAAACTTACAATGTTGTTGGAAACATGAATGAGTTTCAGGTAGCCATTGGAGAAACAACTTATGGTGGACGCTCCGAACTTGCAAGTCAATCGGGAGCAATCATGGATTATGGTAGCCTAATATATATTGCTCTGCAACGCTCAAAAACAGCCCGCGAAGCAATTAAAAACATTGCCTGGCTAATGGACACCTATGGCTATTACAGCTCGGGAGAATCGTTTTCTATTGCAGATAAAAACGAGGTGTGGATTATGGAATTGATCGGAAAAGGTGAGGGCAACAAAGGTGCTATTTGGGTTGCAATGCTTATTCCTGACGGTTATGTTTCTGGTCATGCAAATCATGCTCGTATCACTACTTTCGATTATCAAAAAGAAAACAAATGGGACGATCCAAAAGCAACGGTTTTCAATGCTAAGGATGTAATTTCTTTTGCTAAAGACAATAATTTTTACAAAGGAAAAGATAAAGATTTTAGTTTCTCAGATGTGTATGCTCCTGTTGATTTTGGCAGTGCGCGTTTTTGTGAAATCCGCGTATGGTCAATGTTTAATAAAGTAACAGATGGCATGGACAAATATTGGGATTATGTTAAAGGACACATTGTTCACCCTGAAGATGCCATTGAAGGCAAACCGTTTACTCCCAAAAATTTTGCATCTAACAGAATGCCTCTTTGGGTAAAGCCAAAACAAAAAGTAAGTGTTCACGACATGATGATGTTTATGCGCGATCATTTAGAAGGTACTGAATTGGATATGAGCAAAGATATTGGTGCCGGTCCTTACGCAAATCCATACAGATGGAGAGGTTTATACTGGGAGGTTGATGGTGTTCAATATTGCAACGAACGTGTTACAGCCACCCAACAAACTGGATTTTCATTTGTTACTCAATCGCGTAGTTGGTTACCCGACGAAATTGGCGGTATTAATTGGTGGAGTGTTGATGATGCAGCAAGCGCTGTTTATACTCCTATGTATTCGAGCATTACTTCAATTCCAGAAACCTTTGCTGTTGGAAACGGAGCCATGATGGAATGGTCTGACAATTCTGCTTTTTGGGTTTTTAATCAGGTAACAAACTTGGCTTATACTCGTTATAGCGATATTCATGCAGATATAGAAAAAGTTCAGTCAAAATTCGAAAATGGATTTATTGATTTAACTCCTGCCATTGATGAAGCTGCTTTATTGCTTCATAAAAAAAATCCCGAATTGGCTGTAAATTATTTAACCAACTATTCTGTAAATCAGGGTGATCGGGTTACATATTCATGGAAAAAATTATATCAATATTTATTCATGAAATATATGGACGGAAATATTAAAACCAAAAGGCCTGTTCCTGCTAATTACAAATATGTCACTCCAGAGGTAAAACAACCAGGATACGGCGAAGAGTGGTATAAAAGAATTGTTGAAGAAACTGGTGATAAATTTAAAGTTATTGGCGACGGAGGTCACTAAAAAAACATAAGGATTAACACTCAAAGGACCGAAAAAATTCGGTCCTTTTTTTATATTAAAACCAAGTTTTCGCTCACAAATTTTTATTTCCTTAAATTAGTGCCGGTTGTAAATGAGGAAATTATATTTAAATTCTTCTTTGAAAAAATGGTTTTTTTACTATATTTGCAGCATATAAGAGGGAATTTAGAACTATACCAATAATTTTTCAACCAATTAAAAACTAATCATAAAAGGCATTAAATTATGAGTCAACAAGAACAAAAAGGCGGAAATCTTTACAAAGTATTAACCTTTGTATTTTTACTAGCTGTTGCTGGTGCAATATTCATGTGGTTAAATACTAAAAGTGAATTAAACGGTCTACTTGCAGAAAAAGAATCTCAACGTGTTGAGCTTCAAGCTAGTCTAGACAAACTAATGACTGAGCACAATCAATTAAAAGCTGATAATACAGGATTAACTGCTTCTTTAGAAGAAAAAGATGCTCTTATTCAAGCTAAAGCTGAAGAAATTGAAAAAGCTCTTAGATACAAATGGAGTTATTTTAAAATTAAAAAGCAACTTGCAGAGCTTCAAGAAGTTTCGCAGGGTTACTTACAACAAATTGATGAGCTGAAAGTAGCAAACCAAGAACTTACTGACGAAAACACAGTAATTAAAGGTCAATTTGCGGCTGAGCAAGAAAAAACTTCTGAGCTTACTAAAATTAAAAATACATTAACCGATCAGGTTGATAAAGCAAGTGTTGTAAAGGCTTTCACCGTTTCTGCGGCAGGCGTAAGAGCTAAGTCAAGTGGAAAAGAAAGAATTACAGACAAAGCACGCAGACTAAACAAAATAAAAGTTTGTTTTACTTTAGTTGAAAACGTAATCGCAAAAAAAGGATCGAAAGATATTTACATTCGTATTGCTGGTCCAGATAACAAAATTTTAGCCAAAGGATTAGGTGATGAATTTGCTTTCACTTACAATGGTGAAAAGTTACAGTATTCAATTATGACAACTGTTGATTACAATAACGAAGCATTAGCTGTTTGCAGCTACTGGGATAAAGGAGAAGATCAAGAATTAGTAGTTGGCGATTATAAAGTTGAGGTTTACGATGGCGACAACGTAATTGGCTTTGCTAACTTTACTTTAAGATAAGAACGAATAACGATTTTTATATAACAAAAAACCCATCCCGAAATTTCGGGATGGGTTTTTTTATAAGCTTAAATATGATCGTTATTTTCTTCCGAAATCTGCTGGGATTTCTCCCCAAAAAGCAGTTTCCCACTTAATAATTTTATTCGGATAATCATTCTTTTTCAACCACTCAACACCCCGATCCACCAATTCAAATAATTTCTCATTTTTGGAGCTTCGCTCAAGCTTGGTATTAATTTTTTTTACCCGAACCCACTTCATAGCCGTTATCGAATCGGAATAAACAGGGAGGCCTGAATTATGTTTTTTAAGAAAGGCTAATCCGTGAACAAGAGCCAAAAATTCACCTAAATTTACGGTTCCTTCCGGAAAAGGGCCTAAATGAAAAATTTCTTCTTTTGTAGCCATTTTCACTCCTCTATACTCCAACACACCCGGGTTTCCACTACAAGCCGCATCCACCGAAATAGAATTTTTTATTGGCCTTCCAACAGATTTATTATTATAAGAAATTTGGGAGGTTTTATTTCCAATATAAAGATGCGGTTTACTTTTGAAAGCTTTTTCGGCAATTGCTTTAGCCTCAAAAGATTTATAAATAGCACCGGTAAAACCAACGATGTGTTTTTTGCATTCATCCCAAGAGGTATAAATACCCGGAGTGTTTCCCTTCCAAACAACGTAATATTTTTGTTTAGCCATAAAATTAAAGCACCTAAATAAGGTAGTGTTTGATTGTCTAAAGTTAATAAAGAAAATTATAGGCTTTTGATTAGGCTTAAAGTAATTCTTTTACCGTTTTTTTATCCTGAGTCAATTGCATTTTAAGGGCTTCCATATTTTCAAATTTAACCTCGTCGCGAATACGATCTACAAAATAAATGCTTATGTCCTCTCCGTAAATTTCTTTATCAAAATCAAAAATGTTTACTTCAATGGTAAGACTGCTATGATTCACAGTTGGGCGAACTCCAATATTACTCATTCCCTGATAAACACCCCCTTCATATTCAACGCGGCTGGCATAAACCCCATTTGCAGTAATTAATTTGTATTCGTCGTCAATTTCAATATTTGCAGTTGGAAAACCAATGGTTCGTCCTAATTTATTTCCAGGCACAACCTTGCCTGTAATTGAATATTCATAACCCAATAAATTATTAGCTACTTTTATTTTCCCCTCATTTAAAGCTCTGCGAATTTTTGTAGAACTAACTGCAATGTTCTCCACATCCTGAGCAGGAATTTTTTCAACTTCAAAATTATGTTCTTTTCCTAAATCATATAAAATTGAAAAATCTCCCAGCCTATTTTTACCGAAATGGTGATCATAACCAATAATAAGTTTCTGGGCATTAATTTTATCAACAATATATTCCTTAATAAACTGAGCTGAAGTTAGTTTCGAAAACTCCCTACTGAAAGGCAGGATGATTAAATGGTCAATTCCTGCTTTTTCCAATAAATTTATTTTCCGTTTTTGAGTATTTATGAATTTTAGATTTTTACTGTCAGGATGAATAACTAAGCGAGGGTGCGGATAAAATGTTAACAAAACTGTTTCGCCATTTATTCTCGATGCTTCTTCATGCATGCGTTTTATAATTTTTTGATGCCCCACATGCACACCATCAAAAGTGCCAATTGTAACAATTGGATTGTTCACCCCCTTAAAAGCATTTATATCTTGATAAATCTTCACTTATTAACCAATATTATAATTTATCTTCGGCCTTGTTATTTCTTCGCAAAAATAGTATATTTAACCTCTTGATAAATAAATTTTTGTAAAAAAATCATGGCAAATACATTTTGGCCAAACATGAAAATGTTAGGCTTTATAATCACAGTGTTTTGCTCCCCAAATTTTTGCACTGCTCAAGTAATCGACGATTTTTCGGACGATGATTTTTCATTAAACCCCGAATGGCTTGGGGCTATTGATAATTTTCGCATAAACAACACCCTTCAGTTACAGCTGAATGCCGAGGGCGCGGGAAATTCTTTTCTTGCCACAATAAGCCAATTTCAAGAAAATTGCGAGTGGCAATTTTGGATAAAATTGGGTTTTAGTCCTTCCGCAAATAATAACTGTCGAATTTATTTGGTTTCAGATAATTCAAACCTTACGGACGAGAACATAAATGGCTATTTTCTGCAATTTGGCGAAGCGGGTTCAAACGATGCTATCGAATTATTCAGGCAAAACGGTAATGAAATTTACTCAGTATGCAGAAGTCCTGATGGGATAATTTCAGGCTCATTTGAATTTCGTATAAAAGTTACCCGAAACGAAAATGGTTTATGGGAGTTGTTTACAGATCGGAGCGGTGATTATTTATTTACCTTGGAGGCAAGTGGAGCTGATCAGGAAATTACTTTTTCTGAGTATTTTGGATTTTACTGTAAATACACCGCTAGCAATAGTCAAAAATTTTATTTTGATGATGTTTATATCGGTGCTCAAATTATTGATGAAACCGCACCCGAGTTATTATCATTGGAGGTTATACAGGCAAACCAAATAGAGCTAAAATTTTCAGAACCTCTCGCTTCAGAAAGTATTCAAAATTTAGAAAATTTCAGTGTAAATCATGGTGTTGGTAATCCCATTTTAGTGCAGGTTAACGAATCTTTACAAATACTTAATTTATTTTTTTCTTCCTCTTTCGAAGAAAACCGAAGCTATCATTTATCTCTTCAAAATATTCAAGATTTTTCTAGAAACACAATTGGTTCTTGTGATATTGT